>NZ_JAFIDN010000007.1 GCF_017921895.1 Natronogracilivirga saccharolytica | reverse complement strand
TGCCGCTATCCTGAAAATGTGTAATCTTGATCATAAGGCATCCTCACTGTTTGAGTTGGTAGCTTGGACAAAGAAGTTGACGTGCTGAAAAGTACGTCAACTTGGAGGATGCCTAATTATAAGATTCGTGCGGACGTGTAAACAATAGTTACCCAATTACTTAACACCTTGCCACGCCGCACAAATGCCGCACCGTTATACCCATTGTTCCTAATCAATAAAACATCAATTTATTCACATTTATATAGGAGTCTTAATATGGATTCGGACGAAATCCTACAAAAAATCATACAGATATTTAGAGATACTCAAATTTCCGAAGTCCCTGGATACAACAAATTTGGTTACATTAGGGAAACAATTTCTGCTGTAATAGTATCTCGTCAAAATGGAGAAGATACAAGAATTCCATTTTCAAAAATAAAGCAAGGAATTGAAGCAGTCAAAGTCGACAAAAAAGTTTATGATGATGGGCCTGCTAGTTTAAGGAAATATGGAATTACTCATATAAATTCTCCAATATGGTCTCTACTTAGGCTCGTTCCAAAATCAGACTATTAACATTTTCTGCGCTGAAGCATTAAATGTATTTAAGTACATCTTAAGTATTACACATCAACATAATATATGAGGGTAACAATGATAAAATATATATCAATATTCGCCTTATTACTGTCGGGATGTGCCACAAGCTTACCCCCGGCAGCTCCAAGCTCAGTACCTATGGAAAGAGCCAATCAAATTATCATTCAGACTCAAGATGAGCCAGAAGATGCTTATAGAAACATTGCAAGCATACTTACAGGACAAGGGCTTACGATTTCAAGTTCTGATCCAGTTTTGTATAGCATTACTACTGAGCGTAAACAACTTGATGCAAGTTTCATTGACGAAGCAATAACAAGTAGAGCAATTATTCAAATATCTTCTCAGGTTAGAAGCACAAGTAATAATACTCAAATCTTATTAACAGGTCGATTGTGGATTGGAGGTGCTGAAAGGCAAATTGAACGTCGTACTGCAAGAGGACAAGCTCGTAATGCGTGGAATGCTTTAAATGATCTCGCAAATAAATATCCCAATGGACGACTTATGTATGCTCGAAATTAGATTAATTTGAATGGATGGGTATAACAAAAAATTTCAAGCGGTCGCGTCCTCTATCCTGCTCGAATTCAAAGATCTTGCCGCGCCGCTCAAATTTAGGCCGTTATACCACAACCATCGTCATGAACTGGTCTGAACGACTTAAAGAACAAATCCGTGAACGAGCAATTGCTTGGACTGAAGATGTCAATGCAAAGTCATACCGTAGCATAGGCAATCCTGGTACAGTTATGTTTCCTTACCATGAAAACCAACACGGAAACTTCTTTCCTGAAGTCTGGGACATCATAACTTCAAATAGCGAGTGGTTTTCTAGGCTCAATAAGCCACATTCTCAACGACGACACCTTCCATTAGAATTTCGAGCAAATGCAAAAGAACTCGATTCCAGTAACAGTTCTGATGCTTTGTTAATGAACTTTTTCTGCTTTCCAAATGCTGCACAAAGACTTGCACCAGCCTTCGGAGCCACTTTCGTCGAGCCTTATCCACAATTCGGAGTTCCTGGTAAAATACAACTTCATAATGGATCATTAGATGCAACGGAGCTTGATATGGTGCTCGGAGATACTATAGTTGAAGCAAAGCTTACGGAGCAAAACTTTACATTTCGTGAAAAGAGCCATGTATCACGATATGAGGCATTTGAAGAGATATTTGAAGTAGAATTGCTCCCCAGTATTGGCAATAAATATTATGGATACCAGCTTATAAGAAATGTATTGGCAGCTGCACAAATGAACCTGCGATTTGCGGTTTTGATAGACTACCGACGCCCAGACCTTCTAAAAGAATGGTGGAGTGTACATACTGCTGTGAAGAATTGCTCACTTCGTTCACGCTGTTTTGTCGTTTTCTGGCAGGAACTTGCTATGGTAGCAAAGACTAAACATCGCATTTTGTTGAATAAAAAATATGGCTTTTAAATTATCACTTTGTGGTATAACAAGCGTTACTCTTAGCCAAGAGTCAAGTATCTGGTAAAAAATCTTGGTTTTAGGCACACCTCTGCTAAAGGGTATTCCCACGATTTCTATTTCATAAATGATTGCTTATCCGGCGATGTTACTCTATCTGGATGCTGATCACCCTTTGGTCAATGGTGACCGCACAATCTTACAGTATGGACCGTTCAAAGCAAACAGCCGGTTGTGACAATGATTCAGGTGAGATCATTCCACAACGAGGATGACATAACGCTTATGTAGATCATCAACCGGCTGTTTTTTCTAACTGGCCGAGCGATACACCCGCTCGGTTGTAAATGCTTGTTTACTCATGGCTGCACCATAAAGCAGTTTCAGAAGCTTTCTCATACATGCCACCTTGGCCTTGCGTCCCGGCATGGATTCCTGGCGCTTTCGATGGTAATACTCCCCCAGAATGCGATCTTTACGCGTGAGCGAAAAAGCAGCTTGTCCCAGAAGCTTGCGCAGCAACACCCGGCCTTTTTTCGTAATGCGATCCTTGCCTATGTACTTGCCGCTTCGGCGCATTCGAATTTTCAATCCGGCATAAGCCACCAGTTGTCTCCAATGAGCAAATCGTTCCAGCGGCCCCGTCTCGGCCAGAATTTTCACCCGCATCAGTTCGGTGAACCCTGGTATGATGGGTGGGATTCGATGTTCTTCACTCAAAATTTCCACCAACTGGATCATTTGTCGGCCAAGGACCTCGCAACGATGGGCATGATGAGTCCAAGTCTTCCACAAGTGCTCTGCCTGATCATTAAGCAAAGCTCGCATATCCTTTCCGGGATCGTACAGGCAACTGCTTTGCGCCTGATCCCAGATACTGCGAAGACAGCGCTCGGGAATGCCTCTGCGGTGAGCCTTAACCCTGTTTATGAACTGCGTATCACCCCCGGCCGTTATCTTCCAAGGATCAAACCCAAAAAGCTCTTGAATGCATATTCCGGTGGGCCCCCAGGTTAAATCCCGGCTTTGGTGATAATCGACAAACAAATTCCTTCGCAACTCTCCCATGCGAACCCGCGCATCGGTAGCGGCCAGTGAACTATCTTCCAGCCACCAGCCCAGCTGGCGAAGCTGTTGCCAGTAATCGTTCAAAGGCTGGTAAAGGTACACCTTGCCCATGCGGGCCATCATATGCAGCACTTTACCGTCCTGAGGATCACTTTTACCGTCATCGCCGTGATGAATCACTCCGGCTTTGTACATGCGTTCGGGATTTACCTGCCATACGGAATATCCGTTTTTATAAGCCATGTGTGTGAATTTTTGTTCATGACGTCCGCTCGGCTCCAGTACGAAAGCAAGTCCGCTATAACCAAGTACCATGGCCTGGCGACTGTACTCAGACAGCAGGTGCATGATGGAACGTACGTTATTGGGAATCGACTCTGACAGTTCAAATTCATTCCCATTTTGCACATAACGCCCATAAATGTCCAGGGTCCGGCTGCTGACATCAATAGCCAACAGCAATTGCGATGGATCGGGCTTGCCGCTATCCTGAAAATGTGTAATCTTGATCATAAGGCATCCTCACTGTTTGAGTTGGTAGCTTGGACAAAGAAGTTGACGTGCTGAAAAGTACGTCAACTTGGAGGATGCCTAATTATAAGATTCAACCGTATAGCGGCTCCTGCTTTTTTCTGGTTCTCGGCTCGAGAGAATGCTTCCGCATTCTCTGTATCCCGCGTCGCCGCTAACGGTTAAACGCGAGACCGTTAGATACCTCATAATCACTACCAGGTTAAATTCATACCCCTTCTCTGATACTGTACCATTCTTCACTTCTTAATCTATGATGAACTGGGACCATACTCGTATTTGTCCCTACTCGTTCTTTATACTGATGACATTGTTCCCTTTTTCGTTTTTTTTTACCGCCTTACTGAGTAAATTCTCTCTATGATTGCTGATAAGCCAAATAAAATCATTTCTCGTAACAAAGACATTCTCGGTGGAACTCCCGTCTTTCATGGCACTCGTGTCCCCATTAAAACGCTTTGGGATTATCTGAAAGCCGGTGATTCTCTGGAAGACTTCCTCGAAGACTTCCCTTCCGTGAAACGAGAGCAGGCTGTTGCCCTTATTGAGCGAGCTCAAAATCGTCTTACCAAAATTTCATGACTCGCATTCTCCTTGACGAATGTCTACCGGTCAAACTTCAGCATCGCTTTTTGGAACTCGATGATTCCTATCGTGTTGCAACCGTCACCGGGAAAAACTGGAATGGGATTAAAAATGGGAAACTGCTCGAATTGGCTCAGGAAAATTTTGATATTTTTATCACTATCGACCAAAATATCCCATATCAGCAAACAGTTTCCAAGTTTTCCATTGCATTAATTGCCTTACAAGCAAAATCAAATCGATATAACGACCTGCTTCCTTTTCTAGAGCCAACCGTTAAGATCATTAAAAATTGCAAACCGGGTAAGTCTTATACCGTTTCAATATGATAACGGGTATTATGCCTGTTCACTGGGAGTTTCGGTATCTAACAACCGCATCAACCGGGCGTGTAACAAGCTATTGCCATATTTTAACTGACAGCCACGCCGGTTATGCTTGGGCCGTTAGCTGCCAGGTATATCGCAGTTTATGAGATTATAGGCATTTTTGTTAAATTTCATCATTCAAGTTAAAGTACCGATACACAGCCATGAGTGACCTTAGTAACAGAATAACGGTAAATCCCGACCAATGTGGAGGCAGACCCTGCATTCGTGGTCTACGTATTCGAGTTGTCGACGTTTTGGACTTGCTTGCTACAGGACTTACACAAGATCAAGTGCTTGCAGAGCTTCCTGATCTTGAACCTGATGATATCAAAGCAGCACTTATTTATGCCAGGGGCAAACTTGATCATCCTGTTGTTGCTGCATGAAACTCTTCATTGATGCTCAAATCTCTCCTGCCATAGCAGCATGGATTAATCGCACCTATGATGACATTAAAGCAGTTTCTGCTCGTTCAGTAGACCTTCAGTTTGCCAAGGATGCTGAAATCTACACGTATGCAAAGCAGAATGGCTATGTTATCTTGTCAAAGGATGATGATTTCCTGAATCAACTTGAAAAACATGGCTCTCCCCCCGCGTTGATCTGGATTACCAGCGGTAATACTTCAAATGCAAGAATGAGAGAAATCCTCACTTCTTCACTGCCTAAGGTAAAGAGTTTGATTGAAAAGGGGGAGCCGATAGTTGAAATCAGTGATTTATAAAAACTCTGGCAGCTAACATTCGCATCAACCGGGCGTGTGAGATGCTCCTGCCCTCTTTTTTAACTTACAGCCACGCCGGTTATGCGTTTGCCGTTAGAGCCTCTTCATTTGAGTAAATGAAAGCCAGGTTGAAACTATCACCCAATAATTTTCAAATTGCTTATGCGTTAAATGTGTATTACATTGTCATACACACCTCATTTTTCTACCATGACTGCTACTCTTTCCATACGTATCAACAAAGAATTACAGGATCTGCTGGAGCAGACTTCCAAACGCACCGGCAAGCCTAAAAGTGATCTGGTGCGCGAAGCCCTTCAGAGACAGCTGGATATCGAGTCTTTTCGACAAGTTCGTAAAAGTATTTTGCCTTTTGCCGAAGCTGAAGGAATACTGACCGAAAATGATGTCTGGCGAGACATTTCATGAAAGTTTTTGCCGATACCAATTTTCTGGTAAGTGCTTTCGCTACCCGTGGTTTAAGTCCTGAGGTATTTGAACTCATTCTCGCAAAACACGAATTGATGACCGGAGAGTTTGTATTATCTGAGCTGGAACGCATACTATCTGAAAAATTTAAGCTGCCAAATGAAATAATCGCCGACACTTTGCGATTGTTAGATCGTCATCATGTTGAACCGATGCCCACGGAACCTTCAATAACACACATTCGCGATGAAGACGACCGATGGGTCCTTGCTTCAGCTCTTAATGCCAAGGCCGATGTGTTAATCACCGGTGACAAGGATCTCCTCGATATTGCCGATAAAGTAAAACAGCTAAAAATTATTACACCCAGGCAGTTTTGGGAACTTACACAACAATAAGGCTCTAACATATATATGGCCTCCAATGTCAACAGACAATATTCATCCCTGACCAGTAAAGAATCCTTTCCGGCCTAAGCGATTCCGCTGTCTTTTAACAGTTTGGTACTGCAAACAATTTTCAGAATCGGTTTTACAGTTCATGTGACTGCACCAAACATATATAGAGGCTCAACGGTTGACGTGTCCGGAACGATTCCGGCACTCACCGGCCCAAGGTCTATTGGACGGCCATAGAAAATATTGCGTTCCCTGAACCCGGATGATCAAACGTTTGGCTATGGCAATCATCCGCCATTCCAGTTATGGTGCATCTCGGAGCAGGGGCAGTACACACCGATACCTCAGTTTATTTGGCTGTTTATCCGACATCAAAAAAATCCAGGGCAGCTGCCGCATCCAATCAAGCGGTGTGAGTTCGGCGTTGCGGTCTATTGCGTCGGGATATGATCGGTCAATGCCGTCATAGTGAAACAACACAATCACAGACTCTTGCCATCGGAACTCAGTTATACGCCGGGCTTGCGGCAGCTCCCGGTTTTAAATTGCTTGCTTCATATTCATATTTAAAAATTTCTGTTCATGGAAGGGTTCGCGGCGTTTAAGCATATAATAAACCGCCGTACCGAGTCGCTTTGCTATAATGGTTAAGGCTTTTGATTTTCCGTGCCGACTCACCAGGCGATGGTAATATTTCCGGGCCTTTTGGTTGCCCCTTATATACAGCAGCGAGGCTTCAGAAAACGCCCAGCGCAGATGAGCGTTTCCAATGCGTGCACCGCTGGTTCCATAATTCTTACCGGCCGATTGCTTCTGTGCTTTGACCAGCCGGGCATAAGAACAAAACTCGCCCCGAGTTGAAAATCGGTTGATCTGACCAACTTCATAAAGGATGGTCAGGGCAAGTACATCGCCGACTCCTTTTATACTTTTTAGCAGGTGAAAACTTGTTTGATCATGATCGGTGGCAAGCGAGAGAATCTTTTTATCCAGTTCTTTGATAATCGGATCATAACTGTCAATGAGTTGCAGATCGGTCTGTACGATGCGGCGTACGACCAAATCGGGAAAATGACCTGGAATGTCTTTATCCCGGCGCCGATCCGACCTCGAAAGACTGCCCAACGATTCCAGATTGTATTGGGTCATGGTGTTCTGAATGTGGGCTAACAGTTCAGCTCGCTTACGCACAAAATGATTGCGACGTCGCATAAGATCTCGCGTGGGGCGCATTTGTGCCGGATATACATAGGCCAAAGGGAAGTTGCCACCACGGATCAACCGGGCGATTTTCAGCGAGTCGACCCGGTCGTTCTTGGTTTTGACACCATGAATGGCCCGCATGTACAGAGCGTGCCCCAAAACAAAATCAATACCCTCCTGTTGACATAAATCAGCCAGCCAGTACCAGCAATAAATACATTCCACCCCAGCTGGTTTCTGACTATCTCAGACAAATCAGGAGAAATCATCTGCTCGGCTTGTCAATGGTGAAAAATAATGATATCGACAAATTTATTTCAGCCACGTTGTACCCTTCGGGTAATGATCACTTTCAGCACGCATTGAGCGACTACCGAAGTCATCTTCACCCAAGTGCACAGAAAGATGTTTTCGGCTGTACTTTTTAACAATACATAAGCATTTTAAACGGAGATAGTGAGATTGAAGCCTGGAAAGAATATTTAAGTACGAGGTATCTTTTTTAAATGGCCGTATAACCAGACCGACAAACGAAGTCCGTTACGGAGGATATAATGAAAATCAAGTGCATCGCCGGTTTTGCATCAATAACAAAAGACCCGGAAGCCAGTGCGTCTCTGTACCAGAAGGTGCTGGGGCTGCCGCTTGAAACGATGGACGACTATCGTTTCATGGATAAGTTTCCCGGAGCGAATCATTTTGGTGTATGGCCCCTTTCAATGGCCGCCCGGTCGTGTTTTGGGCAGGATGAATGGCCGGAGAGAGTTCCTGAGCCCACCGCCACTATTGAGTTTGAGCTGGCGGATGTCGCAGCTTTGGAGGCGGCCGTACAGGAAATGAAACAGAATGGGCAGGAATTTCTCCACGAAGCCCGGACCGAACCCTGGGGACAAACTATTGCAAGGTTCATGAGTCCCGAAGGTGTTTTGGTGGGACTGAGCTATGCGCCATGGCTTCATGAGTGAGCGCCTGACCATAGCGTAGACGAGGATCATATTGTCCGCTGGCGCTCCGGACTCGTCCGGTCACGCATAACATTAGCGCACCACCTCAACATCAACAAATGGTTGACAGAATGACCCTCACGGAAGAACTTTTTTAAAGCAGAGAGCCGGATTTCTCGTGGATTACACGGCTGCTTAATAAATCCTGCCATAAATCTCTGACCTGCATCAAATAACATAAACAGACTGATATGAACCTGAATCGGAGTGAAGTGACCGTTCTGGATGGTGGAATGGGACAGGAGCTTCGTCGGCGCAGCAACCGGCCGGCATCCCCGCTCTGGTCTGCCCAGGTCATGCTGGATGAACCGGATCTGGTTGTGGAAGCCCATCGCGATTTCATAGACGCCGGGGCACGTGTCATCACCTTGAACACCTACAGCGCCACGCCGCAGCGTCTTGCCCGGGACGCCGACCCGGGGTTGCTGGAACCGTTGCATGCTTCTGCGCTGGATGCAGCCCGCAAAGCTTGTGAACAAAGCGGCAAGGATGTCCGCATCGCAGGTTGTCTGCCTCCGCTTGTTGCGAGCTACCGTTCCGAAATTGTACCTGACAATGCTGCCTCTCTGCGGTCCTACCGCCAGATAGTTTCGCTGCAGGCCCGGGGAGTCGACCTCTTTCTTTGCGAAACCATGTCCGTTACCCGAGAAGCCCGTGCGGCGACCATCGCTGCCAGGGAGAGCAACCTGCCGGTATGGGTGGCTTTTACTGTGGATGATGATGACGGCAGATTTCTGCGCTCCGGTGAGTCTCTGACCGAAGCGGCGGAAGAGATCGCATCTGCTGGTGCGGAGAGTATACTGGTAAACTGTTCTGTGCCTGAAGCGGTAACCACTGCCATGGATGTTCTCGCAAAAACCGGTGTCGCGTTTGGAGGCTATGCCAACGCTTTCGCATCGGTGGATGCACTTGCTCCGGGCGGCACGGTGGATGTATTGGAAGTGCGCAAAGATCTGGATCCCGTTTCATATGCGGAACACGGGCTTGGCTGGGTCAGACTGGGCGCCAGCATAGTGGGTGGTTGCTGCGAGGCAGGTCCTGAACATATCAAGGCTTTGACCGGCAAGCTGATCGACGCGGGATATGTAACTGAGCAGTAGCCGTCTTACAGTACTTATTCACCGTGACAAACAGGTTGTCGCTGTCACTTAGCGCAAATATCTCCGACAGTCAAGTGAAATCCGATTTGCAAATGCCGCTGCATAACCGGAGCTCTGACATTCCGTCATTGAATGATTTCATGTGTAACAATACAACAACTTCAGCCGGATCTTATTGAAATCCGCCGAGTTGCAGGTCATCATGAATATTTTAGATTACGTTACGCCTGTGCTTTAGGCAGCCGAGTGCAAACCGCATCACTTTTATATTCTGATTTCTTAGATCACTTTCAAAGGATTATTTTCAAAGTAATGAAGTGCATTTACGTGTAGTTGATATGAACCGAATTCTCATCCTTTAATGGCCCATTCCCATGCATCTGAAAAAACATATCATTCCGCTCGCTGCATTATTTCTGCTTTTTTCCTGTGATCTGATGTCGGATCACAAGCTGATATCTGATGAGCCCGGCGAGGAAAATGAGGCCTGGGTGGAGCAGGTTTTTTCAGGCGGACAACAATGTGATCCTGATGATAATTATGAACCTCCTGATACGGAAAAGCTTCTGAAATCCAGAGGAATTGACCTATTTGATACCGACAAGGAACACTTGGGAGTCTGTGGTGCCTGCAGCTGTCCTTCCTATGCGGCCATCCACTATGCCCTGATTCACACCGATGACGTGGAAAAGGCAGAAAAAATCGGCTTTGAACTATCCGAAGGCCCGAACCAATAGCCTTTTTTGCCGGTTTACGATGATTTTGGAAATATGACCGGATTAATAGTACTTTAAAAATGAATTGCGTTGAGTCAGTACTACTCAGGTTATGAAAACCACTAAGTGCAGTTTGCTGTTTACATGCTGCCTCATCGATTGGATGAGAAAAACGCGTTTGATTTTTTTCAGCTGCTTGCGAAACCGTAACGGTTTCTTCTTTCTGCGCATCTTGTTTCTCCCCTTGTGCTTTCTGCTGTCATTTACAGCGGGTGTGCCGGTTTTTTCACAGCAGATGATTCTGGAAACGGATAAAACCGAATACGAATACGGGGAAACCATTGAAGTCCGTGTTTCCATCTTCAATGACACCGACTCGACACTTTACTACACTGCAAGCGGCGGCAAGGGCGGTACCTATATAGGAATCAACTCCGTGCAATTCCAGACCGTCCAGGATGGCATGGGCTGGGAGTACGAATTTGAAGCTGGGTACACGTACAGCTGGATATGGGAACTTGATCCTGCCAAACACGGGGTTCCGGACAAAGACGGAAAACAGGTAATCCATGGTCAGATTAACGGAAGCTTTCAAAATGCCCGTTTGTCGAAGCGCAAGGATTCACTATTCTTCCGCCGGGACCGCACACAGTCGTTTGGGAACCTGCAGGCATATCCAGTGGCACATACCTGTATCGCCTTGCCTTTGATGATGTAGTGCGGACCAGGCAAATGACATTTGCGAAGTAAGATAAATGATCCACTTCTCGTATTTGGCAAAAATTATTCCCGGTAAATTTTCAGGCAGACCGGGAGCAGATCCCGGAACATAATTGGCCTTCACCGTTTCTGCGGAAGCAAAAAGCCGCCAGCTGTCTGTTCAATTATTGATTAATCTGCCGGCTTCTTCAAAACGATCAGCTTTATGCAAGGCCTCAATCAAAAAGGCTTTCAACGTTTCATCACGGGGCCGTGCCCGGTAGCGCGCCAGCCACCTGTCGCACAGTATGTCCAGTTCTCCCTGCGTCCGGTACAACCTGATCAATGCCCGGTAAGGCTCCGGAGCATCCGGAGCCAATGCACCTGCACGCTCCCAGGCTGCGATGGCACCAATTGGGTCTCCTTGTTCCTCCAGTATGCGGGCCTGCTCTTTGTGCGCTTCCATCAGCCTTGGTGCAAACCTGACAGCATCTGACAGATGAGAAAGTGCTTTGTTTTGGTGTCCCTTTGAAGTATAGTATACACCGGTTAAATAATGGAGCCTGCCAGATGTCCGGTATGTTGTCAGCAGATCATCAATAACCGGATTAACCGTGGATTCGCTGAAATTTCCGGTGAACCAGAGAAAAGATTCTTCCGCCAGCCGATCCAGTTTATCCAATTCTCTGAAATCCGCTTCACCGCTTGTGTAAGCTTGCAATCCTTCCTGCTGAATCCGGGTGTCAAGGGCCTGGCGGTGTTCCGCCATTGCTGCGAGCGTTCTGTAAAGAGCCCTTTCCGCCTGTAAAGCAGCTTCTTCAGGGTCTCCCTTTTCCAGAAAAAACCGGGACAAATACAAATTGGCTTCGGGATCATCTGCCCCCCGGTTAACAGCCTTTTGCAGATACTCAAGAGCTTCTGATTGTTTGCCCGTTTTTTTTGCCGCCACACCGAGACGAAGATAATATTCCGGATGAACGACACCGGCTGTCAACAGCAAGTTTCGATAAACCGCATAGGCTGCTTCCCATTTGCGACGGGTTTCAAGGTTTCTCCCTTTCTTGAAATGCACTTCATCATTGTCCGGAAAGTGTTGTGTGAGCTTTTGGTAGATGTCATATGCAGCCTCAAGAGAGTCCTGAGCTGCGTAAGTGTGCGCTATTGCAAGCCGGTATTTGAGTTCATCACCCGTTTCAAGTGCAAGCGAATCATAAACAGCTCTTGCGTGCTGCCACATTTCTTCTGACTCATATGCCAGTGCAATATTTTTGGAAATTTCCGGTTCGTCCGGAAACTGTTTTTCCATTTTCCGAAGTACGGCGATCCGGGCTTCCGTGTGAAACTGCCGCTCATATATATCGGCCAGCATGTGATAAATCTGCCGCTTTTCCGGGTGACGTTTCAGAAGATCTTCGAGAACTGTGAGAGCTTCGGCTGAACGCTGATGGGCGTGCAACAACCCGGCATATATCAAGCCGTTGGTTACATCTTCCGGAGCATTCTGGTACAGCTCCTCATACTGGTCAAGCAACGCCTTCCGGTCATCCATGCGATAGTAGATTCCGGCTTTCATCTGCAGCAGTTCCGTATCATCCGGGAAAAAATTACGGGCGTAATCGACTGCCTGAATGGCCTCTTTATACGCCTCTGATTCCGTCAGCAGAAAGATAAGGGCTTTGTGCACCTGAACTGAATCTTTCAGATGTTCAACTGCCTGCCGCATCTGACTGACAGCTGTTGTTATTTGATTTTCCTGAAAAGATCTTCCCGACAGTGCCTGATAGACAAGACCTATTCTCTGATCCACCTGCTCATCGGTTATCTCAAGAGGCTTCAATGATTTGCTGCGACTGAACTCATCTTTCAGCTTTTTGTATTCATCAAGAGCCCTGCGGAACATTTTCTGCTGCAGCAAAGCCTCGGCATAAATCCAGCGATGTGCGGGTATGGCCGGAAACAGTTCAACAGCGCGTTCAGCCTTTTGCCCGGCAGTCAGTGCATCGCCTGTTTCCAGATAGGATGAAGCAAGCAGCAGATGTGCATCTGAATGCTGCGGATACCGTTCGATGACCCGCTCCAGTGCAAAGATAGCTCTGTAATAGTCTCCCTGCTGATAAAGCCGAAAACCCTCCCGAAATTCCGGAGGTTTCGCACCGGCCCAAGCTGCTGAAAAGAAGATAATCAGTACCGGTATGGCATATTTGCAGATTTGAAAAACGGCATTATTCATTGTCACATTAACTCCCGGCTCTCACAGGCTCACTCGGTCTGCTTTCATTTCCTGAAATATCCACGGCCCGGATGCGGTACCACATCTGTACGGGGTGCTCTTCAACAATCACCCGTGTATCTTCTATCGGGTCTTCCGTCAACGGCTCATACACCCCTGTCGCCAGACCGGACCGGTAGACTTTATACCCCGCCAGATGGGCGGAAACAACCGGTTCCCAGGAAATTTCCAATCCGTCCTCAATCTCAGCAATGCGAACATTACGTACCTGACGAGGCGGATCATAGTTGCGTACCTGAACCTTATCACTGAACACCGGTTCGCTCTCGTTACCAGCCGAATCCACAGCACTCACAGCGTAACGGTATTCCATGCCCAATTCTACGGTTTCATCTCTCAAGCGTCTTTCCCGGACGGGCAGGCGTCTGAAATGAGTCAGTTCGTTATCCGGTGTCTCCCTGGCCACATTATAGTAGACAACCGCACCGGAAGGAGTCTGTGTCCAACTGACATTGACCCGGATACCGTCATGATTTACAGCCATGACATTACCCGGCGGTTCCGGCGGAGTTACCAGAGGTACTTGCAAGAGTATTTTTGTTGTGTCACTGAAATTACGGGAGCTGTCGGCTGCCAAAACTCCGTATTCATAGAAAACACCCTCTTCAAAACCGAGACCTCCTGCACCGGGATCCATAAACTCATTCCGGCGGTAGTCATCATGCGTCAGCTGATCAAAAATGGTTTCTCCTGCTTCTGAAATTTTTCGGCGAAGTACAATATATGTCCGAAAATCCCGGGGTCGTTCTCCTACAGCCCATCTCAAATGGACTGTCCCTTCATCTTTCAGGAATTCGGCCCGGAATTCTTCCGGGGCCGGAGGCGGAGTCCGGTCGGGCACATGCCGCATTGCTGCAGCGCTCATTGCACTTTCATTGCCGGAGAAATCGACGGCAGTTACCTTGTAGAAATAGCGTACATTTTCCTCAATATCACGGTCTCTGTAAACGGGGAAAAAAGGATCGACAAGATCTTCCTGAAGTAATTCAAACTCACCTGACAAATCGGTACTGCGATAAACCCGGTAGCCGGAAAGGTCCGGTTCCGGGCTCACCGGCCAGGTGACTTCAATAACATCTTCCACGAATTGTGCGGCAACGTGTTCAACAACACCGGGCGGGATGTTATCTTCGATGAAGAAATCCACAATTTCCCCTGCAGGTCCTTGTCTGCCGGTGATGTCCACGGCGGTAATCGTATACTGTACCGGTATTCCCAGTCTGCTGGTGGTAAAATGGTGCACATATTCGGTTTGATTGTCATCCCGGAGAATAAACCGGGTATTGACTACCCTGAAATCATCGCGGTCGGGGCCGGATTCCAGGATTTCAAACCGGATAACCTTATCATCCACTCTTCCGGATGAAGGATAGTGCCAATTGATGGTCATGGCATAGCCGTCATTGGACAGCTGAATATCTGACGGTGGTTCAGGGATCATCTCTTCCAGTGTAACATCTTCCTCCAGTACTGTTCCTGTAGGCCGGCCGAGATCATCCACAAACTCAATACGGTAGGAGACTTTTTCTCCGGGGGCTGCGGTGGTATCGATATAAAGACGCCCCAGAGCTGCGGCCACTTCCGGATGAACAAAAGTATACAGTCGCCCCAGAATGGAGTTTGACCGGAGAGCAAAAAATGTCTGAACCGGGTTTTGGGCTTCAAGCGCGGATTGTACCTGTTCATACAATTCACCCAGAGCGGATGGCAATTCGTCGGGATAAACCACTCCCTGAACCGGAAATTCATTCAGGCGGACAAACTCATCGACCCCCTCATCCCGGCGATAGATATTGAACCCCTGTCCGACAGGCACCTGCTGAATATGGTAGACAAAAACACTATCGCCCCTCACTGCATGGCGCAGCCGGTCGGCATCAATCTGTGCTGCTGCATCATTCCAGATGAAGACTGCGGATAGTGCCAGCACCGGTGCTAGTACAATTGCTCTTTGCATGCCGGCCGCCAGTAAGCTTGTTCTATTTATCACATCATCCCTCAGGCTTAATTATCGTAAAAGGAGCAAGGGTTGCTCCAGCTGAAACAGATCTTTGTTTACTGGTGAGTAATGAAAGGACGGTGTCCGGGTAACTGTGGTTTGCATTCCGTTGCCATTGGTCACTCTCACATAAACCTTAAGTTGCTGATAGTCATGGTCTCCGATAGCAACCGTCTGACTTCCGCCAAGGGTACCGTATTGAATATGTCCGATCGGGAATAAGTCCGTCCAGCCGACGACATTGGCTAATCTGGGAGTTAAACTCCGCAACCTGTCATCATGATAAGATGTATCGACCACCCGGTACTCTACCCTGGAAATACCGCTTTGCGGATCCCGGATGTTGCCTACCTCTATAGTCATCGAATCACCGGTTCTGCTCAGAGATACCGACGGGTTCAAAGGCGGTGTGGTATCATGAGCGACCCAACCGCTGTGTCCGGTACCTGAAACGGTTCCCTGATGATTGACGGATCGCAGGCGCAGATAAAGCCTGGTGTTCACCGGAATGTTATCCAGCGGGATTTTCAGATAGGGAGCAGCAAGACTGGTGGCAGACTGTCCGTGCATGGCAAACATTTTGTACCTCAGCAATTCCTGGCGTACCTCATATGTCCCAAGCGGGGTCCATGGAAACAGATTTTCGGCAGAGTGGTGCGTGCCTGCTGTGAATTCATAGCGTGCGACATCGGTTTCCCAGTCCAGCGACGGACGGATCAAGTGGAAACCGATACCGTCCGGTTTTCCACGGGCTCTGATTACCGGAATAGACGGCCTGGTCGGATCCAGTGCCACAATCGGTCCGACCTGAGCAGCTGTTTGACTTCGGTTGCCGGCATTGTCAACAGAGCGGACAAAAACATATATTTCATCGGTAAAGCTAAGCGGTGCCTCGCTGAAAGAAGCCCGGGTATCGCTGGTAAAGACTACATCATCCAGGTTCATAAAGGCCGCTTCATCGTCATTATCAGTCGTGATTACATATTCATAACCATGAATACCCGACAGCTGATCGGTTGCTCCGGACCAGTTTATCGTCATCATCGGCTCAGCTACCGACATGGGTGAGGGGTCAACAAATTGCTGATCACTGGTGGTTGCTGCCTGAGTTATGTGTAACAGACCGTCGACCGGGGGCATTACGATGTCTTCATCGGTTATGAGAGGAGCTGATGGCGGCTCAGCATCAAACCGGATGGGGTCAGCCACTTCCCTGACTTCGCTTACCAAATCCACTCCGTTTATCGCCCGCACACTCAGATAGTGAGGTGCGGTCTCCAGGTGCAGGTGTCTGATGATTATTTCCTGAGTCAGGTTCTGACCTCCGTAGGTTACCTGATCCGGCTGAATGACCTCACGGCCCGGAGTTCGTGTCCAGTCCTTGATATCTGTTGCTCCCCTGGTACTTCCAAGTGCGTACTCAAAGGCTGCAATATCCGATTCTGCATCAAAGGAGCTTGCAACGAACCGCAGTTCATCCGGCAGATTAGTCCAGTAGCAGCGCTCTGTCCACGTATGGAATCTTGCCCCGGCCGAATGTATACGGTTTCTTACCGTCTGATTGTAATCCAGACTAACCACCGGCGTGGAAGGGGGGGGCGTATCGACGGCTTCGATATTCTGCGACACGCCATCGGCTTCTGCATAACCCTGGTAACTTGCGTATTGATCAACTGCAGCAGAAAACGTAGCCGGACGGCTTATGGCAGTTCCTGAAGGTCCCCTGACCCGGATTACAGCACGCATATTCCGTACAATTTCTTCTGAGTGTTCTTTGAACAGATACCGGGTTACATCGGTTTCATCACCGGCGGACAGCAATCCGTCCACAAAAACGCTTGCGACGGTACCCGGTGCCAGATAATAGCCGGATTCCACAATGTTACCGGATTCATGCTGTGCATTCCAGCTGAGGGTGACTTTATTGCTATAACCGGAGAGGTTTTTGTTGACCTGTATTCCGGTGATGCGTGGCGGCATCAGCAACTGTTCCAGCTCTTCCTTCATTGACAAGAGGTCAGCGGCTGCTTCTTCACCTGCAAGATCAGCCCGCCGGCCGGCATAGATATCCACCATACCGTGGAGGCTCATCGTCAGGGAAGCTTTAATTTTGTAGATTTCATCAATGGTAGTTGTAAAGGCCTGATGTGCTGCTTCCAGCTCCTGAATACCTTCGCGGTAAATAGCGGAAACTGAGTCGGCCTGAACCAATGAGATATCACGCACTCCTTCCAGCCCCATCCTTGGCATTTGATACCAGAACTCAATGCCCTTTTGAACAAAATTGATAAACAGACTTTGAAGGTCATCTGAAGCAAACCCCTCCATTTGATCAATGAAGTTCTGCCTTTCCGTCAGGGCTTCATCAGCGGTGGTTCCAGGATCCAGGCTATGAACATAGAACTGTCTGTAGGCAGCTACCTCTATAAGTTTATTTACCGTCTGATCCGGAAGATAATCAGCCAGGTTATAAGATATGCCGGGAGCAAGCCTCAGGGAAGTGGGATTGATATTACCGGGAAACTGGGTTATCCAGTAATCAAGCCGGTGTTCATGGATGTAGTTAAAAGCCAGACTGAAGTTTGTTCCATACAAGTTGACAAAGTTTTCAAAAGCTTCGGTCAGCATGTTTTCATTTCCCCGGATAACTGCCTCACGAACCGAGGCAGCTCCTGTACCGAGCCGGAGGTTGTGAAAATCAGACAGTTGTTGTCCGGCCCACCTGTGAGTACTCCGGCGATGGGAGACATAATTTCCGTAGAAATGGTCAATGGCTTCGGTTGTTTTTGCATATTGCCGTGAAACTGAATTGGCTCCGGGTCTGGTGGCCTGCAAGCTGCGGAGTTGACCGGTACGTCCTGGACGCGGAAGAGCCCGGGTGTAGTCTATCACCTGATCTGCCAGGGCCATTTCAATACGGCTGATGTAGCTGCTAACCGAGTCAATAGCTGTCATATAGTAGGCATCCAGTTCATCTACAGCCCGTTTCAAATCCTCAAGAGACTCCCTGTTATGTGCCGCCTGGTCGGGGTCTACCCGGAATGATGGGGGCTGGTTGGTTTCCTGGTTCCAGTTCATATTGACTACCTGGCGGGGATCCGCCACTTCGCCTTCCAGCAGTATACCGGCACGTTCTTCCCACTCCAGAGCCAGTTCATAAGTCTGACTCAAATGTCCCTCCACCTGCTGAATTACATCCATCAGTTGATCAAAATTCTGATCCATAGCAGTTCTCAGGGCAGCCAGCTGATAATCAGATGCCGGCGGCGGGCGGTCTCCCTGTAAGAAGAGGTTGGCAATATTCCTATGTATCGATGGCTGCTCTGCCATCCCCAGCTCATTGGAAGTTATAAAAATAAAGTACATATACTGAATGAACAGAGGCGCTCCGGCCAGTCTTTCCCCGGCTGCGGCAAGTACTTCCTCACTCATCATCAACACTTCCGGCATATCTCTGAGGGCTCCGGCGGCGGCAAGTGCTTCGTTCATCTGATCCCCCATTTCCCCGGCTTGCCTGCGGGCTTCGGCAATGAGTTCGTCGTACTCGCTGTTGGAACCGCGACCTCCCCGGAATCTTCCGTCCTGCATCGATACCCACACCGTTACATCTCCTGTATAAACCCATCTGACACTAACATAAGCGTTGGCTGAAGCGTATACGAGATAGCCTGCATCCACAATGAGTGCTCCTTTCAGGCTGCCTCCGATACTGGCCACTTGAAAAAGAGTTGCTTCAAAACCTATTTCAACATAAGCACCGAACTGTCCGCCATAAATCCACCAGATAGCCCCTTCCCAATTGCTGCTTGCAGAAATAAGCCAGACGTCAAAACCCTGTGCCACTTTCACTTCTGTATAGAATCCTCCGGTACTGATCATAAAAGCGGCTTCTGCGGTTGCAATACCTCCGATGATATCCAGGTAGCCGTCACCATGAATGGCCCAGTGTACGGCCATTTCATCGTCTGTGCTGTTTTGATGATCTTCAATAACGAAGAAATCGATAGCAATTTCACCTGAAAGAATGGAGGCGTAATCCAGCCGGGCGCCGACACCTCCGGCAATACGAAGAACGGGAGTCCATTCTGCTTCCAGATACATACCCGCTGTCAGCCGGCTGCCCTGACTGAGCAGCGTTCCCTGCACATCCATTGCGAACCACTGATCCGTAATCAAAATCATGGTTCTGCCGTCAACAGCATAAGCACCGCCTACACCGACCACTCCTGCTCCTGCTACCAGAGCGACGGCAAAATCATAGTCTCCGGATTTTTCCACCCAGGGCTCAGTTTCGCTGTAGAAATCATAATCGGTCAGAGCTGCCACATCTTCAAAGTCCTGATTAGTGGCATTATAGAAAAAACCACCTCCAGCTTCTGTAAGAGACACCACACCGGGAAAGAGCGGAATATCGGCCTGAACGGATACAAATATTCCGAAACTGAACTGATTATTCAATGTCGACATACGTCCCATTGCAGCCAGTCCGTAACTTTGTCCTGCTGCAGTTTCAAACGATCCGCCACCGGCTACCCGCATCATAAAACCATTGGGCTGATGTTCATACTCCAGGCTGGCAAAAAGGCGGGCGTGATCGCTGAATTTTAAATCGACACCTTCAATATTCAGATACAGGGATTCCGAAGTGCGATAATAGAAGATCTCTTCAATTTCGCCGCTGAATCCGCCTTCAACAGATATACTGACGGCGCTGCCGTTGTCGCTTGCAAAGCGAAGAAACTCATTGACATAAAAGGATTCTTCCGAACCTCCGGGATTACTCTTGTCGTCTCCGTCCTGGCGAATTACAGTAATTTGTTCATTTCTGCCCCAGTCAAAACTGCCGACTTGCACACTTATGGCACTGGCAAAACTGAAACCGCCGCCAGTCACGTTACCCATTGATCCGATGCCTGCGGTTGTAATTTCGAATCCTTCAAGTTGCAGGCCGGCTCCTCCCACACCTTCCAGCAGAAAACTGGCGTTGGCATCCAGTGAGACTCCGAACAACGCATCTGCTGGATTTGTCAGGTAGGTGTTACTAATCGTCAAGGCAAAGAATCCGGTTTCAAACTGGAAGTCCGGTGTATTGGTGATATCCCATTCCAGTTTCTGATCTGCCATCCGGTATCTGATGCCCCATGTTTCTGAGCTTCCGGGCTGACCGAATTGAATGACATTGCCGTTGATATCGATCTCTGCGGATGCAAAGAATGTCATCTGCGAGTGAAATATATTGTCGATTTTCATTCCGGCTCCGGTGAGTCTGAATGTTGCCAGATCTCCAAGCCCTGCGTACACATTCTCGATGACAAAAGCCGGTCCGTCTACGGACACATTGCCCTGATGATCCACAGTGATGTGCATGGGAGCGGAAGCCGAAAGCGGGTCGGGCAGGGTTGCCTGGGTGGAAGCTGTCAGCATCACCATGCCATCCTGAATGTTGAGCTGAAGTGCGTTGAGTACCAGGTAATCCCCCATCAACACCACCGGGGGATCACCTAAAAGTGCCATACTTCCGGCTCCCAGTTCCAGAGTACCGTCTGTTCCGAGTTTTAAGTCACTGAAATAGAACGGATCCTTTCCTTCGAACAAATTCAGGTTGCCGCTGAGCTCAATAAGCAGATGATTGGCCGGTGTAAGTTCGATATCCAGCCCGGTAATCGTAAGCATGTCGGGCTGTCCGAACATGGTCAGGCTTTGCGGCACCAGGTCGTCTGTGTTTACATTGGCTATCGACACGCCGCTGGTGCCGATCCGAAGCCCCTCAATTCCTACTTCCATCTCATCCCCGGTGAGGTCACTCATCACTATTCTGCCGTCGAGAACAAGGTTAAAATCACCTCCGTCAAACTCGGGGCTCAGAGCGTCCAGAATGAGCCAGGCCTGACCGATAGGCATTTCCTGCGGGGTGATGTGATCCACATCAAGGGAAAACGCCCAGTTATCAGCGGAATAATCGGCTGCAATATGGATTATGGTAGTATCCCCGTCCGCGTTGGTCAGGAATGAGCTGCTGATATCGCCGGAAAACTTGTAGGAAGGATTATCTCCGAAGGTAAGTTCCACCCCGCGAACATCAATGGCAAAGGCTCCGTCCGCAAATGAGCGACTATATACGGCCGGAGCATCCCCTTCGGTATGACTGGTGGTATAGGTACCCACAGAGAATGTAGCATCTGCAAAACCTCCGGGTCCCATCATTATTTGCTCTACGAGAATTTCAAGATCCGTAAGTGCCTCAGGCAGTGTTAATCTGGCATCTGCATACAGCCTGTAGGGTTGATCCGGCAGCTTTTGAAAATGGAGAGCGGTGATTGAGACCGGAAAATCACCGTATTGAGCGAGATTCAGCGGCGTCTGGCTGACATCCACTGAGATGCTGCCGCCGGTGACTTCGTAAGCATCATTGATGACGACATCACTGAAGCTGACATCAATTTGCATTACATCTGCGGGGTCATCGGCAAAAGCGGCAATTACCAGCGGCACGGGCTGGTCGGTATAAATCTCCACCCCTCCTTCAACAGCCCGTGATTGAACAAGATGCTGCCCCTGCTCATTTTTCAGTACAATATATGCAATATCGGGAGACGGGAGGTTAAGCGTATCGGGAAACGGTACTGCCCGGAGCAGCTGATCGGCATGGAAGCCATCGGCATCGAACCAGGCGAGCCGCACCGGTTCATCTCCATCATCCAGCATGAGGTCGGCCCGGCCCGAAGTAACTCCGACTGGCCGGATTCCAACAGCCATTTCCACAAAATGGAGGCTGAGAGCATCATAGGTCTCATCTCCGAAACTCAGGGCAGCCCAGCTAGCGCCATCCACCATCAAACCATCTTTATCAATAGTCAGATCAGGGGGCATCACCAGCCTAAGGCCGTATTCGTAATCCCTTTCGGCATCCGGATCCGAAATTTTCCATTGCGTGGGGTAAAGACTTACATCAATGGCAAATGCACTTAGAATATCCACGCTTCCTGCTGATACCGACCCGTCCCTGAGGTTGAGATTAAAGTCATTAAAATTCGTACTGATTGTACCTTCACCGACGTTCATTGTGCCTCCGGCACTGAATGTCAGTCCGTCAGAATCGATACTTGCCGAATAGACGGTAAATCCAAACAGGGGGTCTTCTATCGGCATATGCCAGGTAAACGAATCACTGATGCCAATGGAGCCGCTGATGATCTCCATATTGATGAGGTCGAAGGTGAGTGCACCGCTTGCGGTAACCGGGCTCATACCCTCCCGCTCAATCACAGCAGATGCTGTACCGGAAAGGAGGGCGCTTTGCGCTCCGTCGGCAAAAGCCAGTTCCAGCTGCGAGGTTCCGAAGCCGAGGCTGAGCGGTCCCAGCACCAGCTCGCCGCACGGCAGAAAATCATCAATGGTACCGTTAAATCCGCCTTCGGAAGACAAACTAAAGGAGACGCGAGAAGTTTCGCAGGCCTCATCATCGCCTGAGAACATTTCGGGCATATCAAAATAGCCGCCGAGCTGAACATCAAACCCCTGGGTGTTTTCATCAGTGGTATACAGACCTCCGCTTATTTCATCGACATGCAAACCAGCCGGACCGAGCGGCAGGAAAACCGACTCCCGTGGAGGTGTATACGGAAGCAGAGAGCCGCTCAGAATTCCGTTGCTGAATCCGACACTGTTTAATGTCAGCGACTGCTGAGCCATCGCCGGGGCGTTATCGCTGAAAGCAGGGAATGATAGTTCAAAATCCATTTCCGGCACCAGTGCGAGCAGATCACCTGGTGAAAAATCGTGGATGTTGATAGTATCGCGTTCCATCCGGAAAGCCAGCGGCTGCAGTCGAAAAACTCCCATATCAAGTGCGCGGGGAGCAAAGCCCGGCAATGAACCGGCGTGAATATCCTGCGGGGGGATCACAATACCGATATCATTGCGTATATCCACATTTTTCAGTGGGATTTCGACAAGATCCCATCCCGGCAGTTTCATTCCTATCGTGAAGTCCAGATCGGCAAAATAGGAGAATCCGGCGGCGGGTGAATAATTCATGCTCAGAGAGGATATCTGATCGACCTTCAGACTGAAGTAAGTCAGATCAAGCACGGCATCTTCGGAAAGAGCGGAAGCCTCGAAACGGGTAACCGAAAAACCCTGATCGTTGAAGCGTGCTTCCATTTCGGCGCTGCCGAGCGGTGTGCCGTCAAACTTATTGATCCGGAACCCGCCGGCCAGATCGAAAACAAAATTCGGATTGCCGGCGGGCAGCATCGGGATATCCACATTCCCGAAAACTGATGACACATGGATTTCCACCATGTTGCTGTTAGGATCCAGCGGGATAGTGGTATCCAGATCAGGCAACGCCACACTGCCCTGTACGCGGCCGTCACTTTGTATATACAGGCTTGCCCCGGCTTCATTACCGAGATCGTGTTCCATAAGTGTCAGGTATCCTTCGAGAAACAGTGCAGAAAAATCTGAACCGTTGATGTTTTGGGTAGCGTACTGAATTTCATTGAGGGTGAGCGGTATGCCAAATCCTGACAGATCGAATTCCGGGCTGTCCGGAGGAACATCAGCATGGACGCTTCCGGCTATATAGTTGCCGGTGGTCGGGTTCAACCGGAAAGCGGAGAGGCTGACGTCGAGTTCAGGGGGGTGCGGCTGATCACCCTGCAGAACCGGAAGCACGAGTTTCAGCGGCTCTCCGGGTTTGGTCTGCATCTCGTAGGTCCCGTCATCCAGCCTATTGAGTTCCACGACGAGCTGCTCGTTCTGCTTTATCTGCAAATAGGCGATTTCTTCGGTAGGCAGCGGGATGCGATCCGGCAAAAACTCGTCACCGAAAAAGGAGAAGTCAGGCCGGAACCCCGAATGGTCAATCATGGCAATCCGCTGGTTATCCCAAAATATATCGGCCTGTCCTTCTCTCACTCCGAATGGTGACAGTCCCATGGCAAAATCGTCGGTGAACACCACTTCCAGATTTTCGAAGGCAAATTCTCCGAAATGCAATGCACCACTGGAGCTTCCGGAGGTGTGAAGACCCCGGCTGTCAATAATTACCGTACCCGCAAGCTGCATCAGAACACCCGGAGTCAGCGACAGAGTCGTATCACTGAGACTTGCTGAATAGGTTAGTTCATGGGTTTGTTCGTCAATTCCGGCTTCAAACGTAAACACTTCATCCAGGACGATACGTCCGCTTATTACCTCAAACGAACGCCAGTCGACCAGGAGTTCATCGAAGGTGACTCCCATGGTTTCGGCTCCGAGCTGCAGGGACTGGCGGCCGTCGATGAACAATCCCTCTCTGGTCAATACAGCGGAATCGACGATGAATACGAGAACGGAGTTTTCCTTCGGAATGGCCCACTCAAAAGGACCTTCCAGCTCAAACTGCATGTCTGAAAAATCACCGGTGATGAGGTTCAGCAGAAATGACCCCGAGGCTGATTTATCTTCACCGAGATCAATAACCGCACTGCCGGATAATATCGCTTCTGCCTGTCCGCCTGCAGCGTAAGAAAATGACAGATCCGACCGGGTAACATCAGCCGTATAGGGTCCGACTTCAAGCGGGACAGCAGGAGCAAAGTTCTCAATCCCGCCTGTAAACCCGGAAGCGGTAGAGGTAAAACTGACATGATTGCGGATTTTTTCAATTTCGGGCGGTTCTTCGACAAAGGGAATCCCCAGGAATATCTCAGCATCAATGTCGAGGTCTGCGACCGGTGTCAATGCACCGTCTTCAAAAAGAATGGCGAGTTCACCACCTATGTCATGGATTTCCAGAGCATAACCGGCGCCGAAATCCCAACGACAATCCGTCATACCCTCCATGTGAACTTCTCCTCTAACGGCTTCTCCGCTAATGTGCGCGTTGAAAATATCAATGGAAGTATTTCTGAGCCCTTCCGGATAAGCGGGGATATCCGGTAAACGCATCCCGGCATCGAAAGAAAAAGCCCACGGTCCGGCACCGGTTCCATCCCACTCAAACCAGGGAAATACAAAATTTTCGAGGGAGAAATTTTTCAGGGCGAGCTCCAGATGATCCAGAGCAACTGTCATATGAGGCTGAAGGATCGATTCATCGAATGTTACTTGTGGAAACTGAATGCCGGCAGGAGTAACTGTGATATTTTCAATCACCGGTATTTTTACATTTGGTGCCGTTGGCAGAAAGAGCTCCGCATCAAAATTGAACTCGAAATCCCAGTCATCCGGTGCGTGATATTCAAGAGCGGTCAACCCGGGGTTACGAAAAGCCAGATTAAGGAAGCCGAGATTCAGGGAAGGCTCAGGCAGTACACAATCTGATCTGAAGTTGCTCATGTCAATACCATCTTCATCCGAAAGCATCAATGTTCCTGACGCACCGCAGTATCTCCCCTGTTCTCCATCCAGTAACATACCGAAACTGCTCCGGATACTTGCGGAGTAGCTGAACTCCCCTTCATCCTGCCATGAACCGGTTACGTGTCCGTTAAAATCCTGAAGTGTGATTTTGAGTTTATCCGAATCTTCTGCGGGATAGAACGTCTCGTCAAGATTACAATTAATGTATGTTGTAAATGTATCTTCACCGAGCGACATGGAGGGTATTTCACAACTGACTTCTCCTATGGTCAGTACCCTGGCAGTTGCTGTGACATTGCCATCCGGAAAAGTTGCGGTTATTGCGGTTAAGCCCAGTTCTAGAGGCTTAGTCCCGGTTAATGCAAGAAACGACCCTTCACCTGCTTTTGCTGTGACCGTTCCGGATATGCCGCTGCGCTGCAGGGTCAGGTTTCCACTTGCCTGAACCGTCGCATCCTCCGGTGTAATAATGCCGGCTGATGCCGTGACGCCGGTTCCTGTTCTCCACTGGATTTCTTTCAGTTGCACATAGGAGGCCGCCTGCCCCTTCAGATACTGAAGATCCGGGGCGGTACCCTTTACCGTTCCCCCGAGCAAAACAGGATTGTTGAGTGAGTGTTTTTGAAGCCTCAGGTCTTGTACACTCACCCTCATTTCTGTCGGCTGCTGCCCTTCGAAGTCCATAATGAGAACAGCCTGCCCGTTGAGGACATAGGTGTCCATCGTTTCGCTGACTTCCAGTGCATCCAAACCGGTCAGACGGGCAAAACCGGGAACCAGCACAAGCTCTGAGATTTGCCTAATCTGGTCCAGGGTTCCGGGCTCTGTTTTTTTCCGGTATGTGAATGTATAGATTTCACTTCTGCCTTCATTGCGGATTGGCAGTACTCCTGAAAGATCGAAAGCCGTGATTTGCCAGGCATAATTAACACCTTCTTCCAGTGGTAAAAAATCAGGTGTATAAGGAATATCTGTCCGGCCGGTGACATTTGTGAGAGCATAAGCGCGGTTGCTGCGAATAGCCTGATGCGGAGTTTGTCCCTGAAACAATTCCACAAGCAGCATTTCATAGGAAAAAATTGCCTGTTCCGTGCCGATGACCGGTGTCCATACAAACGAAGGCATATCCTGGATGACATTAGACCCGTCGGATGGAGAAACCAGTACCGGAGGCTGCGGGAACCGGACATTGAAAACGGCCATACCCTGCACATAGCTGATACCTGTTTGCCAAACGGGACGGGCTTCAATACGGATCGTGTACTGTCCCTCAGGCAGCGTACCAGCCTGAACAACCTGGCTGCGAAGCTTGCTGTCCAACTGATCGATGATATCACCGACGTCTTCTTCGAATGCAATATCATCAAAAAACGAGGTAAATATATGCGTACCGGGACGAAGTGAAACAGGTTCGGAGGTGATGTTAATCTGTTCGGCTCCGTCTTTGGAGAGCACAAAATTAAATTCAAACATTTCCGGAGCTGAAGCAGTGGTGTTGTAATTAAAGATTACCTGATACTGCCCTGTCCGGAAATTCTGTTCAAGCTGATCGGTATACGGGGAAGGCAGAGTTGAGGGAATTCCGACAATGGTAACCTGGGTCATGCCCTGCGCTGCTGCAGTATTGTGAAGCATAAAACCGGCTGCCAGCACCACCAAACCCAAAAGAGCTGCCGGCTGTTTCAGGTAAACGGCTATCCGTTTCATCACATTGTCACCATGCATTTTAGAATGTTCTTTGATATCTGAGGCTGGATTCCAGTTCGGTGTAGTCTCCAGCATCCCCTTCAATTGCCTGATTATTGCGGGTCCGGATCAAAAAGTTAAAGGAATCCCTGGCAGTAACCCTGTAGGAGGCATTAAGGTTGGCGTTGAGTTGAAGCATGCTGTTTTTATTTGCAGCTCTGTCAGCTGTTACCGGTTTTACTTCGCTGGTACTGATGTTGGCTCCGGTGTTGAGGTTAATATTCAGAGAGCGCTGAAAAACTGCATAGCTTCCACCAACAGTAATCCCGTATGTATTGCTGGTAAAACGCCCTGAATCGTTTACCATATAATTTCCCGTAGAATTGAGTGTGAGGCCTGTCGGAAGTACAATCGAATAGCTGACAGCAGCCGTAATCGTCTCTGCAGACATATCCTGCAAGTCCGCCCTTGAGAGTTCGTTTTTCAGGGTCATGTATGTGCCGGTAACAGAAACCGAATGGGAGTAATCGCCTGAAATGATGTTTAAAGATGGCTGGAGCATCAGAGTGTGGGAATTCTGAAGCTGATCTATCAATCCGTCCCTTGTCTGAACGTTATCATCGGTACTGATGTCATTTTGGTACCAGCTGTAGCTGGTTATTACCATAAGCCTTTGTGTCAGAGCCGCCTGTATATTCGTTCCAAGTGTGCGGCTGGACTGGGTCTGCAGGCGATTGCCCAGAAGATTGTCCCGGCCCTGAATAACGTTAGCTGAAACGTTGAGCCGGCCATGGAAGAAACGCATGGAAGGACTCACGTTAATGCGTTGCTGATCATCCCGGATACGGCTGAGTCCCAGTGACTGAAAACCCGGCTGGATACGCTCATAGCCAGCAGTGACACTAAAACGCGTCAGTGATAGTTCGGCCTGAGTTCTGCCGGCATAAGTAACACGGGTACTGGTTGTGGGTTTATACAGTTTAGCGAAAAATTCAGGCAACACTTCATCAACAGGAACTTTTTTACTGTTCAGGTCCCGGGTAAACACGGAACCTGTTATTTCACCCTGCACATTGAACCGGCCCCCAAACATACTGATGCGCATATCCGGAGTCACTGTCAGGTTTTCTGACGGGGTTATTAATCCGGCATTACCCAGCGAGTGGCGTTCATCTCTTGAATAATGGGAGCTCAGATGAAAATAGGATCGGTTCTGCCGTCCGACACCGATTTTTCCGGCTGCCGTCCACCGTTCAAATGCCGGCTCCCGGAAGGCCCTGTCATTACTGAGCATGACCTTTCTTTGTGACCGGCCGCCGGCTGCCTCAAAAAGAAAACGGCCGGGATTCATGCGGATGTGCCCGCCTCTCATGGTGACTCCCCTCAAGCCATAATTGGAAATTGCCGGACTCACATCCCCGGCACTAACCTGAAGCCATTGCCAGGCAGCATCGAACTGTACGCTGTTGATATTTTGTCTGAACTGCGACTGATCTGTATTATACAGAACGTTAAGCCCGGACCTGAAGCCATAAGCTGAAAAGTTCAGATTTGCTGTTGTAACATTTCCCCATGGAGCCCGGCGGTTGGCATCAAGAGTAGTTGTGTAGCCATGAGCCACACTTGAGATACTTCCAGACATGCGGAAACTTTCAACATCCGTATCTCCTATCGTACCCTGAGCCAGTGAGAGATACGGAAGTAATAACATACCCCCTGCAGCACTTAGTAATAATTTTTTAAAAGTGTGCAGACCTAAATGCCATATATGTCTGAAAACACGCAGATACACACCCCACCTCCCCTCTCACACAAGTCACAAGAATGATTTTTACAGCATTTTGCTAACTTATATCAAAATTTACAAACCATTTTGACATAAAACTCATAATATTTATTAATTAGAGCCAGCCGACTGTTTCGATTTTCTTTAATTAACTGTAGAAAAGACGTGCGTTGGCCGGTTTTGCTAACAAAGGGGAGGATTGCAGTACCCTCTCTACTCCTGCCTCAGTGCCACAATCGGATCCAGCCGCGAGGCTTTCCAGGCAGGGTAAAACCCGAAGAAGATTCCGACCGCCGCCGACACGCTGACGGCCAGGGCCATGGCGTGGACGGAAAACAGAGCCGGCCACCCGGCATATACGGCGATCACCTCGGTCGATGCGTATCCGATAACTATCCCTCCCAGACCGCCAAGCAGGCAGAGAATGACCGCTTCGAACAGAAACTGGGACAGCACATCCCGGTTGCGGGCGCCTAATGCAAGTCGAAGTCCGATTTCCCTGGTTCGCTCGGTCACGCTGACCAGCATCACATTCATGATACCGATACCGCCGACAAACAGCGAGATGCCGGCGATGGTGGAGAGCAGGACCGTCATTACCCGTGACGTCTCGGTTGCGGCGTCCGCTACCTCCTCTTGTGTCTGGATAGTGAAGCCGTCATCCTGGTGGGATGCCCGGCCGTGACGCTCGCGAAGCAGGTCGGTGATTTTCAGGGCCGCCATATCCATTGCCGACTCGTCATAAACCTGCGTGTTGATCACCATGGCATGTGTGCGGCCTGAAATTCGCTGAAATGCCGTTGTGTAGGGAACCAGGATGAGGTCATCCTGCACCGAGCCCATCAGCGACATGCCTTTAGGTTCCAGAACACCGATGATTCTCAGGGGAAGGCCATGCACCCGGATGGTTTCGCCTATGGGATCGGCCCCGTCAAAAAGTGCATCAAGAACGGTCTGTCCGATAACGGCTACCGTTTCGGCATTTTCAAGTTCCTCCTCAGTGTACATCCGTCCGCTTTCAATACCCCAGTTCCGGATCTGCAAATAGTGGGCAGACTGCCCGTAGATTGGCGTGTGCCAGTATTCATTTCCGTAGGTGACCACCCGCTGCGAACGGACTTCCGGACTCGCCGCGATGACTTCCGGAATTTCCTCTTCTATGGCCAGGGCATCTTCGACGGTGAGCCGGTTGACCCGATGGGTGGAAATGGGTTCATCTCCGCCAAGCTGGCGCTCTTCCGGAAAAACCAGCACCACATTCTGACCAAGCCGGTTAACCTGTTCTTCAACCTGATAACTGGCTCCCTGACCGAGTCCGACGACGGCAATCACTGCACCGATACCGATGACGATTCCCAGGGCAGTCAGCAATGTCCGCATCAAGTTACGGCGTAAAGCCGTTGCGGCAGTATATGGTACAGCACTCCATTTCATGTGTTTAAAATTTTTGATTAAGTGGACACATGCAATTCCATGACCGGTTTTAATCATGCGCCTGTGTGTCCTGACGCCCGTTCGGTCATGTTCATTTCATCTGTTTAAAATTTCTGATTTATAATGTCAGATAGAATGACATGACCGTTTTTAATCATACGCCTGTGTGCCCGGGCACCGGCCCGGTCATGTTCAGTTCATGAGGTTACCTTGTCTTCTGAATGGTGATGATCCTCGTCGACATCTTCCAGTGCTTCCGATGCAGACATGGATTCATGGTGTTCATCACTGATAATGCGGCCGTCGTGCAGACGGATGACCCTCCGGGCAAACCGGGCGATTTCTGCCTCGTGAGTTACCATCAGCGTTGTCAGACCCTGGCTGTTCAGATTCTGGATGAGATCGATCAGTTCCAGACCTGTGCGGCTGTCAAGGTTTCCAGTAGGTTCATCGGCCAGAAGAATTTCCGGCTCGGTGACCAGGGCCCGGGCAACGGCAACCCGCTGTTTTTGTCCCCCGGAAAGTTCATTCGGGGTATGTTTCATACGATCCTGAAGTCCGACCCGCTCAATGGCTTCCCTTGCCCGCCGCCGGATCTCCTTCCAGCTCAGCTCTTCCCGGCTGTAAATAAGCGGCAGCTCAACATTTTCCAGGGCTGTTGTCCGCGGCAAAAGGTGGAAAGACTGAAAAACAAAACCGAGCATTTTATTTCGAATTTCAGAAAGCTGATTGCGGTGCATTTGCGCCACATCCTGACCGTTTAGCAGATACTGCCCGCCGGTAGCCTGATCCAGACAGCCTATGATATTCATCAGTGTGGATTTTCCAGAACCGCTTGATCCCATGATTGCAGAAAACTCACCGCGTTGCACCGTAAGGTCAATACCGCGAAGTGCTTCAACCGCCACCGATTCGGTTTTGTAGGTTTTTGTTATGTCTTTTACTTCAATCAGAGCCATATATTATTATCAGCCGGACAGATTCCGGCAGCTTTTTCAGTATGTGGCCTGTCTTCCCTGCAGAAGACCGGGACCGCCCTCTTCTTCCCGGGTATCAAGAGAAATTCCCACGGCCAGCTCATCGCCTTCTTCGAGCCCGTCCAGAATTTCCGTGTTTAGTCCGTCGCTCAGGCCTGTTTCGACCTTCTGAGCAACAAGTTCATCCTCCCGTAAGATATAGACGACCGTATCTGTATCATCGGCATCGCCGGGATGGTCCGGCCGGATGTGATCAGGCAGTCGGGCCCGCAGCGCATTGTTTCGTACACGCAGTACATTGTCTCTTTCTTCGGTGATGATACTGACTTCTGCAGTCATGCCCGGTTTCAGCAAATGGTCCTCGTTACTGACTGAAATGATGGCCTGATAGTAGACGACATTATCTTCGGTGATAGGGGCATTGCGGACCTGTATCACCTCTCCTTCAAACTCGTCGTCACGGTAGGCATCGACATGAAACCGGACTTCGTTTCCTTCCTGCACCCTGCCAATATCGGCTTCTGATACATTGGCATAGATATGCATATGGTCGAGGTGGGTGGCAATAAGAAAAATTTCCGGAGCGTCCAGATTGGCAGAAACAGTCTGACCAACATCCACTTCGCGGGATATGACCATTCCGTCGGTTGGCGAGTGTATCGTTGTCTGGTTCAGCTCCAGCTGTGCACGGTTCAGCGCGTGCCGGCGCACTTCCACTTCTGACTCAGCCTGTTTCAGTGCAGCTTGCGCCTCATCAAGCTCCGAAGGCGAAATAAATTCGCGTTCCCGCAGCTCCATTGTGCGGCTGTGATGCATTCTGGCGTATTCAAGGGCGGCTTTGGCCGATTCGAGCTGTGCTTCGGCGGAGCTGACATCAGCCCTGAAAGTGGACGGATCTATTTGGGCGACAACCTGTCCCCTTTCAACTTCATCGTTAAAATCGGCATGAATCTCTTCGATAATGCCGGATACCTGACTTCCTACAAGTACCTCCTCCACCGGCTGGAGCGTACCATGCGCTGTGACATGGCTTGAAATATCTCCGTAATTGACGGTTTCGGTATTCAATGGCGGCAGGGAGTCGTCCTGTCCGCCAAAGTATTGAAACCCGAGCCAGCTAGCCAAAGCCACTGCGACGGCAATGAGCAACGCATATTTTAAAAATTTCATCAGTTTTAGGTAATGTTTGCCTTCGATACGCCCGCTGATAATACACTAATTATGGCAAATTATCAGTATTGCATACACCATTTGTGCGGGATTAATCAATTTTTACATTATCTTCGGCAATCTTTGTTGGTTAATGAATATGTAACAGCATATTCTTCGCGGAAGTTTACACTGCATTGACATCGGAGATTACCCATATACATCCGATTCTGATTAATACTCTTTTCTAATGCACCGCTTATGCGTATTATTATAAAGAAATTTTTTCTGATTCTATGAGCTGACCAGGGGCGGACTGTTGCAGCCATAATTCCGGCTGCGCCTCTCGTGGCATTTGAAACACGAAGGAGAGTACGTCACTGTTGGCGAGGCCGAAACAGATCTGACCATCTATTAGGCAGCTAACAAGAAAATCCGTCTCTGTTGTCTTTACTCGTGATTATTGTGACATTTCCTGCAACACGAAATCCCCTGTCTGTTCCGGAACATCCCTCTCTAACAGCTAATACATGATCACGATTGCCCATGCCGACTGGTCGGCGAATCCGGATAAACGCTGGATCACTATGGCCACTGGTCCGGATCCGAACAATCTGTATGTCACCTCTCCTGAACGCGTGCCGTCAGCCGGGAATCTGCTCAATGAATTGATTTCGGCCGGCTACCGGCGTGAGGATACAAACAGCGGCCGCAATCACCGCTTATGGATCGGGTTTGACTTTCCTCTCGGAATCCCCCTGGCTTACGCAAAAAAACTTGGAGTGTCATCGTTCCGCGAACTTCTCCGCAAGGCCGGAAAGGACTCGCTGTCCAAATTTTTCGACCCTGCGGAAACGGCTTCGGACGTTTCCATTTTCCGTCCCTTCTACCCCAGGCGTCCGGGCGGAACTTCCCGGTCTCATCTTGCTGAGGGACTTGGCATTAAAAGCTATACGGATCTCCTGCGTCATTGTGACCGTGCAACCAGACACCGGAAAGCCGCCGGCGCGATCTTCTGGACCATGGGCAGCCAGCAAGTCGGCAAAGCTGCCATATCCGGCTGGAAAGACATATTGCAGCCGGCCCTTAATGATCCCGGCCTGGATACGGCACTCTGGCCTTTCGATGGCAATCTTCACGACTTGCTGGCCGAACGACAGATTGTGGCAGCAGAAGTATATTCCGCAGAAGCTGCTATTCAATTAGGGCTTGGTGTTCCGGGGCGTGGGTGGAGCAAGCGATCCGTTACAGACAGAATGAGCAAGGCATCTTCATTATGTGATTTTCTCGACAGGATGGATATTACAATATCACAACAATTACGTGATGACATTCTGCATGGTTTTGGTGAAGACAGGCACGGTGAGGACCGGTTTGATTCGGTGCCTGGGCTCTTTTCAATGATTGGTATTCTGAAGGGTGAGAGACCGGAAGGAACCGTTCCGGATGGATTGATACGTTCGACGGAGGGATGGATACTTGGCCAGTAACCATCTTAGCAGCAACATTGTCATAAACTGACCGAAATCTGTATAATAAAGGTCTTCCGATAGTATCAGAGAGGATAATGCAGCAACACTGAACATTTCTCTTACAATAGGACACATTGTTGAGATAAACTTCGTTGGGGTAACCCTCGCATGCTGTTATTATATTGCATCATATATATTTGATGCATATTTTATGCACTATCAAGTACTGTTGCAGTATAACTACATCATAAACAACATTGCCGTGCAGCCATGCGAAAGAGCACATATTATATACTGATGGGAGATGTAGTCCAAAGCAGTGATTATCAACCGGATCAACTTGGCCGGGATCTGAAAAAGCTGGTATCATCCGCCAACCGTGACCTTGAAAATCATACGCTTTCTCCGTATACGGTGACTCTGGGGGATGAATTCCAGGGCGTCACCAAATCACTTTCATCCGCCGTAGAAACACTTTTTTACTTTGAAGAGCAAAAACTGGCCATGAATCTGGACTTCAGCCTGCACTATGTACTTCATTTCGGGAAAATCGAAACGGAAATCAACCCGGATACATCCTACGGTATGCTTGGTGAAGGATTGACGGAAGCGAGGAAAATGCTGACTGCAAAAAAAAGAGACCGCAGGCGATTCAACTTCAGCTTAAAAAAGAGGATGCTGTCACAGCAGCTAAACCGCATTTTTGTGGTGCTGGACGGTATTGCGGGGCGCTGGAAACGTGACGATTTTTCCCTGATACTGGACATGATCAAAACAGAGAGTGACCGGGAGGTCGGAGAAAAGTACGGAAAGGATCGCTCGCAGATCTACCGCCGGCGAAAAACCCTGATGATTGACGAATACTTAATGCTAAAGGCCTTCATTATAAATTACAGCAAAACGGAGTCGTCATGAACTGGATATGGCTCATTCTCACATATGCTGCAATGGAAATCATTATCAACGTGGTGTTTCATTTTGTGAGCACCCGGATGGAACCGGATGAAAACCGTTTTATGTCGGTATTCAAAGGGGTACTGGAGCGGCTGTTCCTGATCACCGGGTTGTTATCGGGATATCCGCAGGTGATCATTGCATTCGGCGCCATAAAAATCGGCACCCGTTTCCAGAAGAACACGAAAATATCCAATGACTACTTTTTAATCGGAAATTTCATCTCACTGCTGACGGCACTTGTTTACAGTCAGCTTGTCATGACGTTGATATTCTGAGTTACCGGCATTTTCCGAGCGGGTTTCAGATATTACCTTTTAAGGTAGTATCTTCCGGAGTGTCTGATGATACTCACATCCAACAATATTCAACCATTACAAAATGAGATATATTTACCTGACACTGATCATTGTCCTGACTGCTATAGTGCTGATTTTTACATTTCAGAATCTGGATCTGGCGACTCTGAAGTTTCTGAACATGAGAATTGAACTTCCGATATCCCTGATTGTCATTCTTGTCTATATTCTGGGCATGATGACGGGCGGATCACTGATCATGCTGATCAAAAACTGGCTCAACCGGGCGCGCATCAGGCGATAATTTTTCGTTGGTCAGAGCATCGGTTTCTTTCTGCTAAACTGTACTATTGAATCATACAAATTATGAAATACCCATGGCGGCTCACCGTCACAAAGGAGCATGATTATAGCCAACATGGGTATTTCACTTCGTGACCTTCGGTTCATGTGACGTTAGAGTCATGAATTATAAACACATGAAATGTCCATGACCGGGCTGGCGCCCGGACAAACAGGCGTATGATTAAATACGGTCATGGCATTACATCTGACCATATGAATCAAAAATTTTAAACAGATGAAATCATCATGACCGGCTAAAATCCGGACAAACATGAGCATGATTAAAAACGGTCATGTCATTCTATCTGACATTATAAATCAGAAATTTTTAACAGATGAAAGCTGCCACCATTACCAGATCAGGCGGACCGGAGGTAATTGAAGTCCGCGATTATCCTGATCCTGTTCCGGGTCCGGATGAAATTTCCATCAAAGTTTTTGCTGCCGGAGTCAATTTCGCGGATATCCTGGCGCGCAGGGGCCTGTATCCCGATGCACCGAAACCGCCGGTTGTCGTCGGCTATGAAGTGGCCGGTACCATTCTGAAAACTGGTAAAAATGTAAGCCGAAAGCCCGGTGAGCGGGTGCTTGCCCTGACACGGTTTCATGGCTACTCCGAAATCGTGGTCGTAAAAGAAGAGCAGGTATTTCGTGTTCCGGACAATCTGACGCTATCACAGGCCGCGGCCATACCGGTGAACTATCTGACCGCCTGGCAGCTATCGGAAATGGGAGGCCTGGGGAAAGATGACGTTCTGCTTGTCCATAACGCCGGTGGTGGTGTAGGGCTGGCCGCACTTGATATTGCACGTCACCGGGGCGCCAAAACCATTGGCACCGCATCGGCGTCCAAACATGAACGGCTCCTCGACCGGGGATATAATCATGTGATTGATTACCGGACCGAAAACTGGACTGAGCGGGTCCGGGAGATCACCGGCGGACGCGGTGTGGATCTGGTTTTTGATCCGCTCGGCGGAGCCAGCTGGAAAAACAGCTACCGGGTGCTGGCACCTTCCGGCAGACTGGGCATGTTCGGTGTCTCCGAAGTGACCACCTCCAGACTGGCCGGACCATTAAAATACCTTTCGGTGATGCGCCGCCTGCCTTTTTATACGCCCATACAGCTGATGAACGGAAACAAAGGCGTATACGGAGTCAACATAGGCCGGCTCTGGAACGAAAAGAAGAAAGTGCGCAGATGGGCCGAAGCCATACTGGCAGGCGCCGGGGAGGGCTGGATATCCCCTCACATCGATGCGGCATTCAAGCTTGAGGAGGCAGCGGATGCCCACAGATATATTGAAGAGCGAAAAAACTTTGGCAAAATTATATTGCTGCCAAATGCAAACGAGGAATAAAAAAAGTGATCGTATATGCTGGTACTTGTACTTGGCGGAAATTCAGAAATCGGATTAGCCGCAGCCAAACAATTTGCCGAAAAGGAAAAAGCTGACATTATTCTTGCCTCCCGCAACCTGGAAAAAGCCAGGGAAAACGCCCGTGACATTTCAGAAGAGTTCGGTGTCCGGGCCGAGGGCATGGCCTTTGATGCAACTGCATTCGATACACATCCAAAATTTTATAATGACCTGGCTGACAAGCCTGACATTGTTATTCAGGCGTTCGGCGTGCTGATCAAACAGCAGGAATGCCAGGAGGATTTTAAAAAGGCGCGCCAGGTGATCGACGGCAACCTGACCGGGGCAATCAGCATTCTTGAAATCGTGGCCCGGGATTTTGAAAGCCGCGGAGCGGGGACCATCATCGGACTAAGCTCGGTTGCCGGTGAGCGCGGCAGAAAAAGCAGTTATATTTACGCCGCAGCCAAATCGGGCCTGACCGTTTACCTGGATGGGTTGCGGCACAGACTGTACGGATCGGGCGCCACCGCAATCACCGTCCTTCCGGGCTTTGTCCCCACCAAAATGGTTGCAGGCCGATCTTCCAAGTTCGGCGTTACTCCGCTCGAAACGGCCGGGAAAGACATCTATGAAGCCTGGAAGAAAGGCAGACACAAAATCTACACCGGGAAAAAAATGCGCTGGGTAATGGCATATATAAGAAACCTGCCTGAATCTGTGATATTGAAGCGCAGGGATTTATAGTGCTTCACTGTCAGCAATTTCTTACATTATTGTCTGAAATCCCACCATAGCAACCCTGCAATCCAATTTCAAAAAACCATGACCATACTCATCGTTGTACTAATACTGCTTGTTATCATGGTCGGCACATCGATCGCCATTTATAACCGGCTTGTGGCGCTTCGCAACCGATTCAAAAACGCCTTTGCCCAGATCGATGTCCAGCTCAAACGACGCTATGACCTGATCCCAAACCTGGTTGAGACGGCCAAGGGGTATCTCAAGCATGAAAGGGAGACTCTGGAAGCGGTCATACAGGCCCGGAATCAGGCGCAACAGATTGAAAAGCAGGTTGCGCAGCAGCCGGATGATCCGGATGCGATGAAAAAGCTGATGGGTGCCGAGCAGTCCCTGAGCGGCGCACTTGGAAGACTGTTTGCCTTATCGGAGAACTATCCTGATCTGAAAGCCAATCAGAACATGATGCAGTTATCCGAAGGGCTCTCATCCACGGAAAACAAGATTGCTTTTGCCCGTCAGTCATTCAACGATGCGGTGATGAACTATAACACAGCCCGGGAAAAGTTTCCCAACATCATGTTTGCCAATATGTTCGGATTTCAGCCTGCCCAGCTCTTTGAGGTTGACACCACCGAAGAAAGGCAGGCACCGCAAATTTCGTTTTAACGCTGTTTCCTATTTAACCGTCAGATCATGGATTTTTTCGAAGCACAAGACCGGGCGCGCCGGGCAACCTGGAAGCTGGTAGGATTGTACATGATATCCATTCTGCTGATCATTGCCGCGGTGTATCTTGTTGTGCTGATACTGCTCGGCTATGGTGGACAGGTGCCTCCTGACGCTTCCGTCATGGAGCGGGTGTGGTTTCCTGATGTCCTGATGACGGTATCCACCATCCTGGTCATCATCATTCTTGCCGGAACATTATTCCGTGTGGCCCAGCTCAGGAAAGGCGGCTCGGCGGTGGCCGAAATGCTCGGCGGACGGAAAGTTGAGCCCTCCACCCGTGACCAGCAAGAGCGGCAGCTCATGAATGTTGTGGAAGAGATGTCGATCGCATCCGGGCTGCCGGTTCCCGATGTTTACCTGCTGGACAATGAGCAGAGCATCAACGCCTTTGCGGCCGGTTTCGGTACCGATGATGCCGCGGTCGGTGTCACAAAAGGAACGCTGGACAAGCTCAACCGTGATGAACTGCAGGGCGTCATTGCTCATGAGTTCAGCCATATTTTCAATGGCGATATGAGGCTGAATATCCGGCTCATCGGTATTCTGAACGGTATTTTGCTGCTGCATATCATGGGAATGATAATGATGCGCAGTGCCGCCTTTTCCCGCATGGGCGGATCGGGGCGCGGGGGCAGCGGCGGCGGAGGCCAGGCTGCGCTGGTGATGATCCTGCTTGGTGTCGCCCTTCTGATCATCGGATACATCGGCATGCTCTTCGGGCGGATGATCCAGGCGGCCATTTCCCGTCAGCGGGAATATCTGGCCGATGCGGCAGCAGTACAATATACCCGCAATCCTGACGGCATCGCGGGCGCCCTGCGGAAAATCGCTGAAACCAGGCACGGCGGCAAAATCAATGACGGACACGCCATGGAGATGAGTCACCTGTTCTTTGCCAGCAGTTTTCACTCTGCCCTTGACCGCATGTTTGCCACCCATCCGCCGCTGGAAAAACGAATCAGGGCAATCGATCCGGCATTTGACAAGGAAAATGAGAAGAAGAAGGCGCGCATCAAAAAGCGGCTTGAAAAAGATCGTGTTGCAGACACGGCCCGGGCTGGCGGTTCCGCTCCCGGGAAAGCATCCGGACAAGCTGCATCCGAATCCGGTACGGCAGTTCCAGGAATTCCGGGCATTGGCGCAGATTCGGCCCATCCTGCCTTGAGGCCGGAAATTATCCTTGCTGCCATTGGTACGGTGGACGGGGACCGGATGCGGGTCGCGGGTCAGCTGATTGAGCGCATCCCGGTGAAACTGAGGGAAGTGGCGCACGAGCCGCTCGGGGCCGAAGCTCTTACCATTGCGCTGTTGCTATCCGGACGTGAACCATCTTCAGAAAAGCTGCCGGAATGGTATCGTGAGGAGTCCGGCAAGGAGCTGACCCGACTTACGCAAAAGCTTTTGCGTGATCTGAAAAAAGGAAGCCGGGAGTGGTTCCTCCCGCTTGCCGAACTGGCATTGCCTGCACTAAGACAGATGAGCGAGCTCCAGTATACACAGTTCCGTGAAACCATCGAGCGGCTGATACGCGATGACGAGAACGTAAGTCTGTTCGAGTTCGCCATGGAAAAAATGATTGTTCATCAACTGGACACCGCCTATTCCAAAAGAAAAGATCCGAAAATCAGGCATTATCATTTCAAGACACTGTCAGACGAGTTTGCCGTCCTGCTGTCGGCCATGGCCCATGCATCGGAAAGTGATACGCAGGCAGCCTGGGATGCCGGACTTGAGCCTGTGCGGGAGCTGCTGCCCGGTGACATCCGGCTGCTGGGTCCGGATGAGTACACTTTTGAAGTACTGGATAACGCACTGAAAGAAATTGCCGCGTCGGCAAATCCGGTAAAAAAATACCTGCTTTCATCTCTTGCACACAGCATTTCGGCCGATGATCAGATATCCGCCCGTGAACGGGAGCTGTTCCGGGCAATTTCCATTGCAATAGGAAGTCCGGTACCCCTCGGAGCATTTTAACACATTCCCTAATGGCAGATTTTCAGGAAGGATCACAGCAGACAGACGCGGTTATTACGTGGGTCGACGGGAACGACCAGGCGCACCGGGAAAAACGGGAAAAGGCAGAGGCATCGCAATGCGGCTTGTCATCAGAGCCGGTAAAAACCGGACAGGATGCGACCCGATTTCTTGACAACAAAGAGCTGGTCTATTGCATCAACTCCATCCGGCTCTTTGCCCCCTGGATCCGGAAGATTTTTCTTGTGACGGATAATCAGAAACCGGACTTCCTTACACCGGAGCTTCAGAAAACATGCAATCTGGAGATTGTTGACCACAAAGTGATTTTTGAATCATACGAATGGGCATTGCCGACGTTCAATTCGCGTACAGTTGAAACTGCGCTCTGGCGAATTCCCGGACTGGCACCGCGCTTTATTTATTTCAACGATGATTTTTTCCTGGCCGGCAAAACCGTACCCGGGCACTTTTTCACCGATGACGGGGTGGTTTTGCGCGGGAGCTGGGACAAGATGCACAGCTACGGTCCCCTCAGAATGAAGCTGAACGATGCCGGCACGTTTTTTTCAAAAAAAATCCTCGGGATCACCAGGTCGATGAATCTTCTTCTGCAGATCCGGTCTGCCCGCCTTGCAGGGTTCACCGACAAGTACTTCAGAACCCCGCACATCCCCCACCCCATCCGTACAGAGACACTGAAAAAATTTTTTGAAACGCATCCCCGCCCTTTCGAGGAAAACATCCGATACCAGTTCAGAAACACGGCCCAGTTTTCATCGGTATATCTGGCGCATCATCTGGAAATCGCCTCTGGTCACGCGGAGTTGAGGGATGCTTCGGACTTTGTGATGCTCAACGGTGAAATGGACTTCGGATTTACCCTGCGCCGCAAGCTGCGTCTGATCCGCAATCAGGATGTGCGTTTTGCCTGTTTGCATGGATTTGAGAGTTTCAGCAGGAAGCACCGTGAGGAGATCCGGCAGACACTTGGCAATCATATTGACGGGCCCGTCAGTTTGAACGGATCTGATCGGGCCGGCGCACCCTGATTTGCGGCACGCCTTCATGCATTTCTATTCTGCCTGAAATACAGACTTCCCGTGTCAGATAGCGCTCCTCTGGCGGCACCTGCCATTTTGCCCGGTCATCGCCCCAGATAACTGCTGTGAAGGGCTGATCGGGATGCGGTCGCCCCAGGTTGAGGAATGTCGGCTCACCGCCAATCCGTGGCACATAATCGGCGGACTCCACCACACCGCACACTTCGGCCATTTCACCGACATGGTCTTTGGCGTCAAAAGCTGAAATGCGTATTTCGGGGTCGGGATCGGAGGGCTCCGGCTGATACACACGTGACAGGATAAGTCCGGCGAGCATAATGACAGCCAGGACCGGCAGGATGTAGGCAAGCATTTTCCGGAAGTATTTCATACTGCAATGTACGGAGTTTATACGAGTGCCTAAACTGCTAAAAGTATCGCTTGCAACTATTCCGGCCTGTTCCGGACGATACTCACAGTATTATTATTGCGTGATTTGTACACATATTACTGTTTTTTATTTATTTATTTTTTAATATGGTGGCTGGTCCATTCACTATATCACAAAGAATAACCAACAGAGAGGCCTGTCATGATCAGATTTACGGTTCAGTTTATCATTCTGCTGCTTTTTGTGCCCTCGTTTGCCGCCTCACAGGAAACGGTAAATGACACTACCGATCATCCACTGGATGGTTTTGAAGATTATCTGCGAACAGACGAGCTGGTTGTTTTCTGGCTTGAGGACGTATATGATCCGAATACCGCAACAACCGAGAGAAAACTGTTCTCTCAGATTGTCTACGGTGACAAAACTCCGGATATGGATCAGTTTTTATTTCAGGAGCATGAGACGCTTCCCGAAAGGAGAGTTCATCAGTACGATACGGAAGGTTTTGAGCCCCGGTTTTCTTTCGATGATTTCCACCGAAGCCATGTGGATGTCGTTACCGGAGACTTCAACGGCGATGATTATGAAACCTTTGTCGGCGGTTATGCCGGTGACGGAGCCATTCATTTTGTCATAAACGACCTGGATCCTGAGCGTCTTGAAGGTGATAATGTCGACAATTTTGATATGGACATTTCTGAATACAGCATTCAGACAGCTGCTGATGATTTTATCGGAGGCTTGTTCAGGATGTATGCGGAAGATCTTACACGCAACGGCCGGGACGAAATCATTCTTGCATACAGAAATGATTCGGATTATATCATCGAAATTTTCACTGTTACCGATGATCTTGAGCTCAGTCAGATAGCCGATTACAATATGGGGCCGTTTCCGGACGATTACAGCGCCTTCGACATTGCAGCGGGTAAAATGACCTTGAGCAACACCCGTGAGATCATTTTTTCCTACGCCGCCGACGGGTCATCATTTTCCAATGTCATCATTGAGACAAAAATTTTCTACACAGAACCGAATGGTGATCAGCTCACTCTGATACCGGGCGAAACCAGACAACTTTATGATGGATTTACAGTGACTTCTGACATTAATATATCCACTGTAATGGGTGATTTTACCGGAAATGTTGTCCAGGAAACAGCAGTGGGATTCAATATGCAGAAGGAAACGCAAGGTGCTCAGGAAGAGGACAATCTTTTTGTCAGGATACTTGACCTTGCGGATGAATCACTTGAAGTCTGGCCCGGTTTTGACTTCATGGTGAGCATGATCAACGAGCTTTCTGCCTTTTCCATGGCCAGCGGTGATATCGACGGCACCGGGCAGGATGAAATTGTGGTTATGAATGACGGCCGGGCTCTGATTCTCAAAGCTCCGGAACGGCCGGAAATAACCGATGACATAGAGGAAAATGACGAGGACGAAAACGGTAATGACATCCAAAGAGAAGTTGCCATTTTTGTTGATCAATCACTGGATTTCAGCGTTCCGCAACAAACGGCCAGTTATTCATCCCGGTACGTGACCGTGTCCGATGTCAATCAAAGAAGAGATCTTATCCGCACGGGTGACAGTGGATTCACCACAGAAATAATTGCTCTGGCAAGCGGTAATCCGGAATGGCTGAGTCAGGGCGACAGCTACAATTTCTGGATCGAGGCGTTTGGGATCGATGAACCCGGGCAGGATCAGCTAAGCTCGCTGTTTGATGATCAGTTCGAAGAACTTACGAAAGAGAGTGATGAAAAAGGCCGGTCCTATGCCATTGCCGGAGGGGATTTCACGCAGTCGCGCATCCGGTATGAAAATCCCAGACGTTCGCAGCTCACGGATATAAACCAGCCATGGATCATTCTCAAGGCGCCTCCTACTCATTTCGACAAAATCGGTGAAACCATTTACGATGTTAACAACTGCTTCGGGGATGATTGCGGCTTCCGTGCAACATTCACTTCTGTGGAAACTGAGGAGCGTTCGGTATCAACGTCCGTTGAAAGCGACTGGACCGTGGATGCATCCGTAGAGGGCGCGATGAATGTCATTTCCTTTGGCATGAGTGCCAAATATGGTGAACGTTTTGGCCATTCCGAGTTCAAAGCCGAACGGGAGACCTTTACCCAAAGCCGAACTGCCAGAGATACGGATCAGGTGTATGCCGCTATTACGACCTTCGATCTTTGGGAATATGACGTATATGACAGCGGTGAATTTGCAGGCACCGTTCTGGCAGTGTTCCCGACCGGCACGGCAAACACCTGGATGTCATCCGACAGCTTCTTTGCCTACCAATACCGTTCACTGTCAGAGGAAACCAATTTGTTGTCATATCCCAGAAATGATCACATTCTGGAATCAGATGACGATGACATCGACATATTACTTAAGGGACTTCGTGAAGATGATCCCAATTTCAGCATAGACGGAGGTTCCAGTTCCACATGGTCTCTGGAATTCAGTGATTTTGTAGAAGAAGAAGAATTTACGGAGTCCAATGTAGCCATTGGCGGCTCTCTTGGTTTTGAGCCGCTGGGACTCAGCCTCGGCGGAAGCTACAGCACATCAGAACTGCAGACAAACCGGATGTCGGTTGGTGAAGAAATCAAAATCGAAGTTGAACTGGGTTCCATAAGCTCACAATTTCCTACAGCACAGTATATCATTTATCCCTACGCCTACTGGCACAGAGACGGACCACTCGTAATTGACTATGCTGTACGTCTTGACAAGCAGCTTCTTGGCGGCCCCAGCAGCTTCTGGGATGAGAGATACGGCGACAAACCCGATCCTGCAATCAAACTGCCATGGAGACACCTCAGAGAAAAATCAGAGCTGCGTTCCAATGGCGGCGATGTAGAATTCGACGAGGATCTGCTCGAGCTGACCAAATCAATAAGCGTATTGCCCGAACGCATCAATTCAGGAGATACGGTAACGGTTGATGTGGATGTACACAACTTCAGTCTTGTGGAGCTTGAACAGGCCGTGGATGTCCATCTTTATCTTGGAAAGCCCGAGAGCGGTGAGCGCATCACATTCCTGGATGGAGATGACAAGCTGCAGACCGATCCGCTGATGCCGATCCGGGGGCAGCAAACTATCACCGCTCAGTTTGTAATGCCGGAAACCGTAACAGAGCCCCGGCTTTTTGCTGTTCTTGATCCTGACGATGCCATTGATGAAATCCATACCAGTAATAACAGAGGGTTTATCCCCCTTTCGACAACGGCAACTGTCGTGGGAGCTGATCCGGATGATTTGGCCGAAAATGTACCCTCCGAATTTCAACTCCATCAGAACTATCCCAACCCGTTCAATCCGGCCACTAACATCCGGTTTGATTTACCCGAAGAGACCCGCGTGGTCATTGATGTTTTCGATGTGCTGGGCCGGCGGGTCGCAACTCTGACGGATCAAGTTATGTCACAGGGAACTCATTCCGTGACGTTTGATGCCGACAATCTGACCAGCGGCGTATACCTGTACCGCATTCAGGCCGGAAGTTTCACCGAAACAAAAAAAATGATGCTGCTGAAATGAGGAAATTTTTCCAGATAGTAAATAGAGTTGCCCCCTGACCGGGCAAACATCACGGACTGAATAGCGTCACTTCATGAAATGTCCATGACCGGGCTGGCGCCCGGACAAACAGGCGTATGATTAAATACGGTCATGGCATTTCACTTCGTGACCTTCGGTTCATCTGACCATATGAATCAAAAATTATAAACACATGAAACGGCATACCTCTCTCCTGGGGCTATGCCGTTTTTGTTTTTCTGGGTACCTTTACCGGGAGAAGGTTCAGTATCCAGGTGTTCAGTAACAAGGTTTCATGTTCTATTCCGATGTACTTATTGCCGGAGCCGGGGCCGCAGGACTGACGGCCGCGATTTTTGCCGCGCAATCCGGTTCCGCTCCGGGTTCCGGGTTCGGCACACAAACAGGCAAAATTTGCGATGAAGACTCCGGTTCTCATCCTGAAATTACGCTGCTTGAACGGACAAACCAGCCCGGCCGCAAAATTTTGATGTCCGGAGGAACCCGCTGCAATGTCCTCCCTGTAGAGGCGACCAAAGATGATTTTATCACCGAATCTTCGCCGAATCGCCTGCGTAATGTCTTCAAATCATGGTCGGTTGAAGGCTGCCATGAGTGGTTTTCATCGGAAATCGGGCTTGATATGGCATGTGAGAAGGCATCCAACAAATGGTTTCCCAAAAGCAATTCTGCAAAGGAAGTACGGGATCTTCTGGTGAAACGCGCCCGGAAACTGGGGGTAACGATACGAACATCGTCGTCAGTCACGGACATCAGCCGGACCGGTGAGTACTGGAAGATAACCACCGCTTCCGGAGAAACGCACATAGCGCCAAAGGTAATTCTGGCCACCGGCGGAATGTCTATCCCGCGTACCGGAACGGATGGAACCGGCCACTCCATCATGCAGCAGCTGGGACATTCGCTGCATGAGCCGTATCCGGCGCTGACGCCACTCAAGGGACCGCATCCCGGACGGGAGCCCCTGCCCGGCGTATCGCTTGACGTTGACATTGTTCCTGAAGCCAGACAGTCAAGCACCTTCGGCTCGCGGCGCAGCGGTTTTCTTTTTACCCATGACGGATACAGCGGGCCGGCCGTGCTCGATGTGTCACATGTGGCAGTTAAGGCACTGGCTGATGATCCATCCGGATATAAGGCGGCCCTGCGTGTCAACTGGGCAGACAAGGGCGCGGACTGGTGGCGGGAACAGCTTCAGGGCAGCTTGACGACCAGCGGGCTTCTTGCAAAATACCTCCCCAGAAGACTTGCAGACAATCTGCTGGAAGAAGCCGGCCTTCAAAAGCTGAAAACCGCTCAGCTCACCAAAAAACAGCGCAATCTTATGATCAGCATGCTGACCGAATACAGGCTTGTTCCGACCGGGCATGCCGGATTCAGCAAAGCCGAAGTTACGGGAGGCGGTGTTCCAATCGATGAAATCAATCCGGCCACAATGGAGTCGCGGATCCTTCCCGGAATTTATCTCTGCGGTGAGATCCTTGATGTGTTCGGCAGAATCGGCGGCTTTAATTTTTACTGGGCATGGGTAAGCGGCCGGCTGGCCGGAAGATATGCGGTTACTTCCTGATATTTTTTTTCCCGTTTTACTGGTATTATTCTGGTATCTGCCCCATCAAACCCAACCAATTCCGTTATGACCATCAAACACTATTTCCACTTGCGGCCTGTCTTCATCCTTTTGCCGCTCATTCTGTTGCCGCTGCTTTCCACTCCCGGTAATACTTCAGCCCGCGACTCCGGCAATGTTATCATCGAAACCGAAGCCGGTGCGGTGTGGTTTTCACGGAACGATGTGCGCATTCCCAACGAAGGCGGCACCAAATTTGACATGATCGATCTCATTGGAAAAGACCCTTACGCCTATTTCAGGATCCGCATCGGCTATCACATTACCGACCGTCATTACATCCAGGGTCTTTTTGCTCCGCTCGAAGTCTCGGGAACCGATGAGCTGGAAAGGGACGTGTTCTTTAATGAAACCACCTTTGCGGGTGCGACTCCGACCAAAGGAACCTACCGGTTCAACACGTACCGTCTGACCTATCGCTATACATTCTACAGAACTTCTCCGTGGACACTTGGCGTTGGAGCGGCCGGACTTGTAAGAGATGCCAAAATCGAGCTTGAGCAAAGTGCAGACGATAATGACGGGGAACTATCCGATCGTGACACCGATCTGGGCTTTGTTCCGCTGATTCATTTCATGGCCAGAAGAGAACTATCAGACCGAATTTCAGTTACTCTGGATCTGGAAACGCTGGGAAGTCTGCAGGGCCGTGCAACGGATGTCTCTCTGATGCTGGATTACAGCCTGAGAGACCGCATTGTGCTTTCAGCCGGCTACCGGCTCCTGGAAGGCGGTGCGGATGTGGACGATGTTTATAATTTTTCCTGGATCAATTACGGTGCAGCCGGATTGACGATCCAACTCTGATGATTCCATATTCAGCAAATGGCTTCCGCAGCACGCATATTCAAATAATTACCACAAGACTTTTCGTATTTATTTTTTACGGATTATTGCATTTTATCAGATACTTTTTTATCAAGTTGTTAGACTGAATAATAAAGTAAAACGGTATACATTATTTATTATACAGGGATAACCTGCCCGTTTTTTATTTATTTGCTGTCTTTTATCTATTATTGACATTGTATACTGCTCAAAATATTAACCACCATGGCATCTCCGGACACCCTGAAAAAATCCGACCCGGTATCCGAACTGCATCCCGCACCGGATACTGTCTCACCCATTAATGATAAATTTGTGGAACTGCTGATGGACCGTTATCTCTATACAGATGACATCAGGTCCAATATCATCAGCGAAAATCTGCTTCCGAAAGGGGTACTGGCCCGTCTTGATGCAGCTTATCCTCAGTACTCGGGAATTCAGGAGTCCCGGGAGTTCATGTTCACCGGCAAGCATCACTATTCCGGACTTAAGGGCTTCCGCGAGATCGTGGCCATACTCGAAAAAAACGGTATCGATATCGGGCACATCGCCGAACGCGAGCTGTTCATTGATGTATACCGGTTTCTGGCCACCAAACATGTACTGAACAAGATCGACTGGAATGATTTTGAGAATGACTCCTTGTTTCAGCTGGTCATGCCCCAGCCCGGCATGATTGACTCCGGTGTGGTGAACGCCTATATCAACGCCGTGTCGGAAGAGGAAAAGGCACAGATCGTCCGGGAGCATCAGAAAAATACCAATCCGCATGACGGGAATCAGCTGCTGAACAAGCCCTGGTACCTGAACGATGCCGGCGAACCGGTAGTGCTCAAAGGCAGTCAGCACAAATATCCCCCCTGCCAGCTGATCTTTGACAAAACAACGCAAAGCTGCTTTGCTTTCTGCACTTATTGCTTCCGTCACGCGCAGGTTCGGGGTGATGAAGACATGTTTGCCCAGGACGACATCGGTGAGATACATGAGTATCTGAAACGGCACAAAGAGGTAACCGATGTGCTGATCACCGGAGGCGATGCCGGACATATTCCATTCGGGCGACTTGAAAAGTATATCACTCCGATTCTTGAAGATCCGGAGCTGCTGCATGTCAAGACACTGCGTCTGGGCTCGCGCGCTCTGACATTCCATCCCGAGATGATCCTTCAAAGCGACTATGACAAGTTTCTTGACCTGTTCCAGAAAATTTATGACCATGGCGTGCAGGTCGTCTGGATGGCTCACATATCCACACCCCGTGAAGTCATCAATCCGTCGGCCATCGCTGCCATCCGGCGCCTGAAATCCCGCGGGGTGACCATCCGCAGTCAGAGTCCGATCATGAACAACATCAGCCTGTTCAAGGATGAAGACGGGAAGGTGGATGTGGACCGTTCGGCGCAAAACTGGATCGATCTCGGAAATGTTCTGGGCATGCTGGGTGTCGGATTTCACTCGATGTACTGTGCACGTCCGACCGGAGAGCACCACTACTTCTCTGCGCCGCTTGCCGACATCCTGGAAATATTCAACAAGGTATACCGTGAGCTGCCATCGGTAAACCGGCCCTCCCGGTATATCACCATGACCTCATCGGCGGGCAAGGTTTCACTTATCGGTGCAACGAAGATCAACGGCCGGGATGCCTTTGTGCTGAAATTCAATGAAGCGAGAAATATGAAATGGATGGACGAAGTATTTTTTGCCGAGTATGACCGTGAAGAAAACACTATTGAAAACCTGAAGCCCTTCGACTCGGATACCTATTTTTACGAAGAAGAACTTGAGGAAATAGAGCGAACACTCGCCGAACAGCTGCAACGCGAGTTCCAAAAACAAAATTGATGATCAATAAAATTGTCTCTACCCCGGCTGAAGCAGTCAGCACAGTAAAAGACGGTTCTGTGGTAATGATCAGCGGCTTTGGTGAGGCCGGCAGTCCCATTGAACTGATACACGCCCTTATTGACCACGGTGCCCGGGACCTCACTGTAATCAGCAACAACACCGGCAGCGGCCATGTCGGACTCGCAGCCCTGATTGAAAACCGTCAGGTTGCCAAAATGATCTGCTCCTTTCCACGGACAGCCAATTCACGGGTATTTCCCGAGCTCTACAAAAACGGGGAAATAGAACTGGAGCTTGTCCCTCAGGGCACACTGGCCGAGAGGATCAGGGCCGGTGGCGCGGGCATCCCCGCCTTTTACACCCCTGCATCCGTGGATACACCTTTGGGTGAAGGCAAAGAAGAGCGGGTATTCGACGGGCAGAAATATGTTATGGAATATGCCCTGAGTGCCGATTACGCACTTGTCAAATGCCAGACTGCCGACCGCTACGGGAACCTTCTTTACAACAAAACAGCAAGAAATTTCGGGCCGGTCATGTGCACCGCTGCTGAAACATCCATAGTTCAAAGCCGGAACATCGTTCAGGCGGGTGATATTGACCCTGAAACCGTTGTCACCCCCGGCATTTTTGTTGACAGCGTGGTGGAAGTTGCCGATCCGGCCGATGAATCCAAACTTGTAGCCGAAGACAGGAGATATCCATGGTAAGCTCCGGAAGTACATCAATGAAAGAAAAAACAAGCCGCACACCATCCCGATGGGACGTGCCGGCCATGGCACAAAAAGTCGCGCTGGATATCCCGGACGGATCCTATGTCAATCTGGGAATAGGAATGCCGGAACTGGTCGCAGATTATGTCCCGGAGAACAGGGAAGTTATTTACCATACGGAGAACGGTTTACTGGGCATGGGTCCGGTTCCTGAACCCGGCAAAGAAGATCCGGAGCTGATCAACGCCGGGAAAAAATGCGTCACAGCCATTCCCGGTGCCTGCTATTTCCATCATGCCGACAGTTTCACCATGATCCGCGGAAGGCATATTGATATATGCGTGCTTGGTGCCCTGCAAATTTCCGAAGAAGGCGATCTTGCCAACTGGTCGACCGGCGAACCGGGTGCCATTCCGGCGGTTGGCGGTGCGATGGACCTGGTGGCCGGCACCAAAACCATCTACGTAATCAGCCGGCACAACACCAAGTCCGGCGACCCGAAAATCGTGTCATCATGCACCTATCCGCTTACAGGAAAAGCAGTGGTTGACCGGATCTACACCGATCTTGCCATCATCGATGTGACCGCTGACGGACTGTTTGTGCGGGAAATGCATCCCGAAATCACATTTGATTATCTTCAGCAGCAAACCGGTGCCAGGCTTCACCGCTGACAGCATCTGCCGATAACATACATGAAATCCGAAACTCGTATATAATACCACCCGAAACCAACCTCTCACTGAATATCATCTCAGTGTACTCATTATGGAAACCCCATCCAGCCGGTCAGACAAGGAAAAACGATCCGGAGATCGCATATACAAGGAAGCCTGCGATGTCATCGCCGGCGGTGTAAGCCGCAATACCGTTTTTCGCCGGCCTCACCCCTATTATGCTGCCAGCGCATCCGGCTGCTATGTGACCGACATCGAAGGTGTGTCCCGCATCGATTTTGCAAACAACATGGCCTCTCTGATTCACGGTCATGCCCATCCGGAAATCAACAAGGCTGTTACGGAACAGCTTCAGAGAGGAACGGCCTACACGATGGCAACAACGCCGGAGATAGCCTTTGCCCAGCTGCTCAACAAGCGCATACCGTCATTTGAAAAAATACGGTTTGTGAACTCCGGAACGGAAGCGGTCATGACCCTGATCAAAGCGGCCCGCGCTTATACCGGCAGGGAAAAAATCGCAAAAGCCGAAGGCGCTTATCATGGCAGCTACGACTATGCCGAGGTCAGTCAGACATCCAATCCGTCCAACTGGGGAGATCCGGACCAGCCCAACTCTGTTCCGGTGGCCAATGCCACGCCGCAATCCGTGCTGGACAATGTTGTCGTGTATCCCTACAACGACCTGGAAAGGACTCTCGCCATTCTGGACAATCATGCCGGTGACATTGCCTGTGTGCTTGTTGATCCGGTTCCGCACAGGGTCGGGCTGTTCCCCGGCACGCAGAAATTTATTGCCGGTTTGTACGACTGGACTCGTGAAAACGGCGCTTTGCTGGCTTTCGATGAGGTTGTGACCCTGCGCGTGAATTATGGCGGGGCCCAGGCAGACTATCCTGACAAACCGGATCTGACCGCAACCGGAAAAATCATAGGCGGCGGATTTCCGGTCGGAGCCGTAGCCGGCCGCTCGGATGTCATGCGTGTACTTGATCCGCGTGAGTCCAGGCTTTTGTTCCCGCATTCCGGAACATTTTCGGCAAATCCTGTTACGATGACGGCAGGCTATGCCGCCATGAGCTTGTTCGATGAGAAAGCGGTAGAGCGGATCAACGACCTGGCCGGAATGGCTGTCGGTCAAATCAACGAGGCTGTTTCTGTGGCTGACGTACCGGTTTCAGTGACCGGTGCGGGATCGATGTTCCGCATCCACCTGAAAGAAAGTTCGCCGGAGTCCTACCGTGAGGCCTATCAGCCGGCTGAAGAGACAGCGCTGATCAAGGAGCTACTGGATTATCTGTATATGCAGGAGCAGATCATGATGATCAACACCTGTACCTGCATGCTTTCCACCGCCATTACAGAGGATGAGATCGTGCGGCTGTCCGAAGCCATGCTCAACGGTTTCCGGCACATCAAACCGGGGCTGGACAAGTTGCATGACAAACAAGCTGCACCGAAGCATGCATAACCGGAACGGGAGCATCCCGCACCAATTCTGCCGAATCCCAAACGTATAAGATATGAGCGAAGCGTATATTTGTGATGCCATCCGGACACCCGTCGGCAAATACGGCGGCAGCCTGTCCTCTGTCCGGGCCGATGACCTGGCCGCCATACCCATCAGGGCCATCATGGACCGCAACCCGGGAATTGACCCGCATGATATCAGTGATGTGATTATGGGCTGTGCCAATCAGGCCGGTGAGGACAACCGGAATGTAGCCAGGATGGCGCTGCTGCTCGCAGGCCTGCCGGAAACCGTCTCCGGAGTCACAGTCAACCGTCTTTGCGGATCCGGAATGGAGGCTGTCGGCGCAGCGGCACGGGTGGTCAGATGCGGGGAGGCGGACCTCGTTGTGGCAGGCGGTGTGGAAAGCATGTCCCGGTCGCCATTTGTCGTCGGCAAAGCAGAAACTGCGTTTTCACGCTCAATGAGCATGCAGGATACCACGATCGGATGGCGCTTTGTAAACAAAAAGATGCAGGAGCTGTACGGGACTGAGTCGATGATGGAAACAGCTGAAAATATCGCGGATGAGCATGGCATCAGCCGGGAGGATCAGGATGCTTTTGCCCACTGGAGCCAGGTAAAAACGGCCGAAGCACAAAATGACGGCCTTCTGGCCGATGAAATTGTGCCGGTGATCATCCCCCGGCGCAAGGGTGACCCGGTGACCGTAAGCAGGGACGAGCATCCGCGGTTGTCTTCTCCGGAAAAGCTGGCATCGCTCAAACCGGTGGTTCATAAAAACGGGACCATAACGGCTGCCAACGCATCGGGTGTGAATGACGGTGCCGCCGCGCTGCTTGTTGCGTCGGAAAACGCTGTCCGGAAATACGGCCTGAAACCTGTCGCCCGCATTGCAGGTATGGCCACGGCGGGCGTGCTGCCGCGCATTATGGGAATGGGGCCGGTACCTGCCACAGAAAAGTTGTGCAGGAGGCTGGATATGAACCTGGCCCGGTTTGATATTATTGAACTGAATGAAGCTTTTGCGGCGCAGGCTCTGGGCTGTACGAGGGCCATGGGGCTTTCTGACAATGATGAGCGCATTAATCCCCGCGGCGGGGCGATCGCGCTCGGACATCCGTTAGGCATGAGCGGTGCCAGGCTGATCACCACCGCCTTCCATCAGCTTCAGACCGGAGATGCACGAAACGCACTGTGCACCATGTGCATAGGAGTCGGTCAGGGAATCAGCATGGCAATCGGGAAAGCTACTGGACAGGAATTTTAAGGAATCTGCCCGATTCGATTTGCTCATCCAGCTCTGCCTGGTTGATGATTGCTACCTGCTCGGCGGAAATATTCATCGGCAGCTCGTCCGGCAGGAAGTCCTCAAACCGGCCGTCCCTGTCGGCGCGACTGACTTGCAGTGTAACCGGGCGGACATCGAGTATATCCCGGTCCGTCAGTTCATCAAATGATTCAGGAACTGCTGTAAAAGCAGATTCGTACTCCTCAAAGGAGCCCACCGGTGTGTAGTTGATAAAGCGGTAAATACGGTCGTCATATTCAACTGCCCAGATCAATGCACGTAAATCCTCCTGATCCTGCTCAATGGTTGCATCTGCCTTATAGGCTGTATATCGTCCGCTGCTACGGGTTTCCGAGCTGCTGTTCACAGAGATCCCCTCCTGCGCCGTGACACCTTCCACCGACTCCCGCGCAGATTCCGACTCTCCGTCAATCCGGAATATCATCACCGCGTTTTCGGATGAACTGACCAGGATTACCTGCTGTCGCTCATTGATAAGCCGCCATCTGTCGGGAACGGAAAACTGAAAAGCCAGCTCCGGATGGACGAACCGGTCATTGTCCAAAAATCCTTCCCGCGGGTTTTCACCGAAAATCATTCCGTCAAGCAGTTCCATGTATTGCTCTTCATTTTTTTCGGTTTGTTCATACCCTTTTTCAGCCCATTCACGGGCAAGCTCCGGAATCGTTTTCTCCCTTTCGCCGGGATCGGGGTGACTTGAAAGGAAAGAAGGAATGGAGTGTCCGGCTTCTTCGGAAATACGTTTCAGGCTTGTAAAAAATGCGGCGCCCTCACCGGCGGCATACCCTGCCTTGGCTGCGTACTCCACTCCAAGCCGGTCGGATTCCCGCTCGGCATCCCGACCGTAACTGAGAAAAATAAGCTGTGCGGCCTGGCTGCTCATGTTGAGAATACTTTCGCCGGGCAGTCCCAGAAATTCCTGACCAAGTACGGCCCCGCCAATGATGGCAATTTGTCCCAGCGACTGCCGCATCGCCCTTTGAGAGGCATGCCGGGCGGCAACGTGGCCGATTTCGTGACCGACGACCACGGCCAGCTGCGCTTCATTGTTGAGATGTGCCAGCAACCCCCTGGTTACATAGACATATCCGCCGGGCAGGGCAAATGCGTTAACGACAGGACTGTCCAGAACCCGGAAATAGAACTCGGTTTCGCGAAACTGCCGGTCGGTGTCCTCTCGTCTCATGTGGCTGACTTCAAGCAGTTTGTGACCGAGTTTGTCCACAAATTCGGTTGTATTGTGGTCATCGAACAACCCGTACTGGGCAGTAAACTCCTTGTCGACTTCCTGTCCGATCTGTACTTCCTGATTCCAGGAGTAGGCCATGAGCCGTTTATTTCCGGAAACCGGATTTCGCTGAATAGTACACCCGCCTGCGAGCAGGATAATAGTCAAAAAAACTATGGAATTTCGTATTATTCGGATCATAGGGAGTTGCCTGTCGTTATGGTTTACCATAATATACGCTTTCTGAAATCTTGCCGGAAGTTGATGATTCATATAATTTAACAGCTTTGCCGATTCCAGGCCGGAGTCAGACGCAATTATTCTTCACCATGTCATCCAACTAAAGTCATCATGCTGAAAAAGTTCTTTACGCCTCAGAAAATTGCCGTCATTGGTGCATCAGGAGATCCCAACAAACTTGGATACGATGTTATCAATAATCTTTTGCGATTCGAGTTTCCGGGATCGATTCACCCGGTGAGCAAATCGTACAATGAGATTCTTGGAGTGACCTGTCACGTATCCATCGAAGATCTGCCGGATGACATTGATCTGGCACTGGTTATCATTCCGGCAAAGGCGGTTCCCGGTGTAGTGGAGAAGTGCGGGGAAAAAGGTATCCGGAATATCATCGTCATGAGCGGCGGTTTCAGTGAGACGGGTGAACAGGGCCGGATGCTGGAAGAAAAGCTGAAAGAGACGGCACAAAGGCTGGGCGTCCGCGTTATCGGGCCGAACTGTATCGGTGTGATCGATACGCACACTCCGCTCAACACCACCTTCATCATCGGCATGCCCGAAAAAGGGGAAATCGGATTCATTTCGCAATCCGGGGCTCTTGTGGTTGCCGTGATAGACTGGGCAGCCGGATCCGGGATCGGGTTTTCACGAATGGCAAGTCTGGGCAACCAGATGGACATCACCGAAACCGACATGATTGATGAGATCGGTCAGCACCGGGAAACAAAAGTTATCACCGCTTACGCCGAAGGGATCACGGACGGACGTAAGTTCCTGCAAAAAGCCACCGAAATTTCACTCAGCAAACCGTTCATGATTCTGAAGGGCGGACAAAGCGACAAGGGTGCACTTGCCGTGTCATCGCATACCGGCGCTTTGTCCGGAAGCAATGATGCCTACAACGCGGCATTCCGCAAAGCGGGTATCCTGAAGGCAGAAAACATGGAGGTGATGTTTGATTCGGCCCGTGCTCTTGCCTGGCAGCCGCTGCCGAAAGGCAACCGGGTGGCCGTACTTACCAACGCGGGCGGGCTCGCCATTCTGACTGTGGACGCCATCGAAAAGAACGGGATGGAGATTGCACCGCTGACGGAGGAGACGAAATCCTTTCTGAAGACGAGGCTGCCTGCGGCTGCAAGTGTCAACAATCCGGTGGATGTTCTGGCAGGATCGGGTCCGGCTGTGTACGGGCTTGCCCTTGATGCCCTGCTTGCTGACGAAACGGTCGATGCCGTTGTGGTCATCCAGGTCCCGCAGGACTGGTTTCTTCCGTCCGGACTGGCGGAAGTGGTTGCTGAAACATCGAAACTGCACCGGAAGCCGGTACTCACTTCCATTATGGGCAAGGAATCATCCAAAGAGGCGCTGGAAATTCTGAACAAGCGGCGTATTCCGAATGTGCCGTTCCCTGAAAGAACAGCTGCCATTCTGCAGTACATGGTTGAGCGGAAGGATTGGCTGGACCTCATTAATGAAGAGCAGGTAACTGCCTTTGATGATATGACGGAAACACCTCAAAAGCCCTCCGGCGCAGACGAACTTGCCGCATCGCAACAGTGGGAGGCTCTGGCCGGAGCCTACGATATTCCGCTTCCCGAACAGGACAAAGCGTCTGATGCTGACGAGGCAGTCGGCCTCTCAGAGAAAATCGGTTATCCGGTTGTCATGAAAATGATTTCGGAAAAGTTCACGCATAAATCGGATGTCGGCGGGATTAAAATGGGGCTGAATAATGAAGATGATGTCCGTAATGCCTGGAATGAGATAACCGCAGCAGCTTCGGATGCCGGTGCGGAATTGCAGGGTGTTCTAATTCAGAAGATGCTGACAGGCGGACAGGAAGTGATTATCGGCATCAAGCAGGATCCGCAATTTGGTCCGCTGATTGTTTTCGGGACCGGCGGTACTGAAGTTGAGCTGTACAAGGATATTGAAACAGCAATTGCACCTCTGAACGAAGGTGAAGCCCGGCGTCTGATCGCTTCTACCATAGCCGGAAGAAAGCTGAAAGGCTGGAGAAATCTTCCTCCGGCGGACATGGATGCCGTGGTGGATATTCTGATCAAAATGGGGAACCTGGCAGCCGGTCATCCGGAAATTCAGGAGATGGAGATGAATCCGCTCTATGTTTTAGAGCAAGGCAAGGGAACTTACGCCATTGACATCAGAGGGGCACTCCGGTCTAGTTGATCTGCTTGACCAGCCCGTCGTATCCCTGCTCCCGGAGCAATGCGAGGTCTTCCCTGGCACTTTGAATGCTGTAATAGGTGCCGTGATAGACCATGTACCTGCCGCGCTGAAACATATCAACGTACTCGACCCGCGCTTCACCGCCGACATCTTCTGCAAAACGCTCGGCGTACATCGGACCGCTGTATTCCGCCAGCTGAATGGTGAACAACTCCTGCTCCAGGTCATCCGGAATGTCGCCGCCTGCTTCTACCAGCTCCAGTCTGACTCTGGCCGTACCCGAATCAAGCATATCTATTTCCTGTGCAGCAGCCCGGGAAAGGTCGATGATCCGGTCGCCGACATATGGGCCGCGGTCGTTGATTCGGACCTTTACCGATTTTTCATTTTCCGTATTTACTACCCGGACTACCGTGTCAAACGGAAGGGTGCGATGGGCGGCTGTAGTATCGTTTTCATTATAAATTTCACCGTTTGAAGTACGCCTTCCATGAAAACCAGGGCCGTACCAGCTGGCGACGCCTTCCTGAAGCACCTCCGGCACCTCCTCCCGGTCCGCCTCCGGAAACGCGCATGATGACACCATCCACGCAGTAAGCAACACCACTGCGAACACAACCGAATAACCCAGTTTATTTATCATGATTTCAGCAGTATTGAAGCCCCGGCCGGCATAATTTCGTGTCTGCCAGGTGTTATTGTTTTTAAAAATACAGCCAATACGTAATTATGCAACGGATTTACCGGGAAAAATCATTCACTCACCCATTACTACCCCTTCTCTGCGGCCATCTGCTCCGCCGAACCAGCCCTGCTCAATGCGCTGAACAGCCTGGATTCCACTGGTCAGCGAACGTTCTGAAATTTCATGGCCCTGATCCTCCAGATCACGAATTACCTCTTCGGGGAATCTTCCCTCCTCAAGCACGGACGGCCCGTTAAAATTGGCAAAATTGGGCATGTTAATCGCCTGCTGTGCATCAAGTCCGAAACCCAGCATTCCGGCCAGGGTTTTTGCCGTGTAATGGATAATAGCAGCGCCTCCCGGGGAGCCAAGCGTTGCGACCAGATCACCGCTTCCGGAATCGAAAACAAGTGTCGGGCTCATACTCGACCGCGGTTGTTTGCCGGGCTGCACCCTGTTGGCTATCAGCCGGCCTTCATCATCTTTTGGCTCAAAAGAAAAATCTGTCAGCTCGTTGTTAAGCATATAGCCCCCTCTCAGCCCGGTTCCCCCGTCAGCCATCACACGGCTGCCAAAGGCCTGCTCAATAGTCGTGGTCATGGACACAGCATTTCCGTCAGGATCGATAACACTAATGTGGCTTGTTCCTGCATCGGGCTGGACGGGGTGCTCACCGAACATTTCGGCTAACTCGCCCGGTTCGCCCGGCTCCGCCTGACCCATCGATTCAGAGCCAATGAGTGATGCACGCTCTGACAGATAATCAGGTTGAAGCATGCTTTGCCAGTCATCACCAGGAGCATGAACAAAATCAGGATCGCCGACATAGCGGCCGCGGTCTGCAAAGGCCAGTTTGGATGCCTCCAGGAACTGGTGCAGCCATTCGGCCGAGGGGATGGTGTCGGCCCGCAAGGGTTCCGGAGGCGGATTCAGGTTTTCCATGATTCCAAGAATCTGCATGACAGCAAGATGACCGGAGGAAGGCGGCGGAAATCCGCACACCCTGTACTCCCTCCATGGATTGCAAAGCGGTTCTGTTTCCGTTTCGCGATCGGGATAGCGGGTAATATCGCCAATTCTGATGGTACCGGGCCGGTCATGCCGGCGGACACGTTCCACCAGGTTATCCGCCACGGCACCCTGGTAAAACGCCGAAATTCCCTCTTCGGATATACGGTTGAGGATGCGGGCAAGCGCCGGATTTTTCAGTGTATGTCCGACCGGATGCGGTTCCCCCTCTTCATCAAAAAAATAATTGCGGGCAATCTCATCATCAGCCAGCCTTTCATCAGCAGAAACCTGCTGATACAGCCGTGGTGTGATCCGGAACCCCTCCTCTGCCAGTGTGATGGCAGGCACGAACAAATCCTTCCATTCGAGCTTGCCGTGCCTGCGGTGGGCGTCACGGAGCATCGCCAGGGTACCAGGTACACCGACCGAAAGACCGCTGTGAACAGCATCCGTAAAAGGAAGCGGATCTCCGTTTTCATCCAGAAACATTTCCTGGTTCGCACCGTCCGGAGCGGTTTCACGTCCGTTAAATGCGGTAACTTCGAGTCCGTCCCAGTGCAGCAGGAATGCTCCGCCTCCGATTCCACTCGACTGAGGTTCAACGAGTGTCAGCACCAGCTGAATGGCAATTGCGGCATCAACGGCCGAACCGCCGTTTTTCAGAATCTGATATCCGGCATCCGCGGCCAGAGGGTGCGCCGCCGCAACGGCGAATTCAGAGGTTTTCCATCCGGGGTTGGAAGTGTATCCGGTTGCAATTTCCGGCTGTTCCGGCAGGTCGTAATCGACGGTTTCTGCATCCTGATCCTTCTGTTCGCAGGCTGCGGACAGGGTGAGCATGAACACCAGTATCAAAAGCGGAAAAACGTTGAAGTATGCTGACTTTTTTTTCACGTAGCTATTTATACTTTTATTAAGTGATTCCGGAGCTCTCTGTTCAGGACAGAACTGCCTGCCTGACAGAACCACCTGCAGAACCAACTGACTTTTCGAACATTCATCCTCAAAAAAATACATAAAAAGAACTAATCGGCAATCGTGGATTCTGCATTCATTTTGTTACATTTAAGATATGACCAATGCAGCTGGCGCGGCTGAAGGGTGGTTCCTGCGGTTATTCAACCTGATCCGGCTGCGACCCATTACATACCTGATAATCTGTTCATACAATATGAAGTCACGGCATATCCGGCTATTCAACGGCATTGTGTTAATTGTGATTGCAATTTTGCTGACCCGTGTTCTTCATCACCGGATTGATACCATCCCTCCGCCCGGACCATTCTTCAGCCCCTACACCGGATTCTGGCAAAACATGGAGTCAGAGGGGATCAGGGATCTGGTGATTAAAGATACACATCTTCAGGATGAGGTGATGGTCCGGTACGATGACCGTGGTGTTCCTCACATTTTTGCCAGTAATGATTACGACCTTTATTTCGCCCAGGGTTTTGTGACTGCAAGAGACCGGCTCTGGCAAGTTGATTTTCAGTCTCGTGCCGCCGGGGGACGGATCTCCGAGATTGTCGGTGAGCAGGCGGTTTCGTATGATCGTGCGCAGAGGAGGCTTGGGATGGGCCATGGCGCCGACGTTAATGCCGCTTCCATGATGGAAGATCCGGAAATTGCTGCGGCAATCCGCGCTTACACCGAAGGTTTCAATGCCTGGATAGATCAGCTGCATCCTCGTGATTATCCGGTTGAATACAAAATCATGGATGCCGAACCGGACCGGTTCACCGAGCGGCATCCGGCGCTTATGCTGATGAACCTATCCCAGACCCTGACCTCCGGCTCCCGCGCACATGCCCAGACCAATGCCCTGGCCCTGCTTGATGAGGATATATACCATATGCTCTATCCGCAAGAGCTTCCGTGGGTTGATCCGATGATTCCGCCGGACCAGGAGTGGGATTTTGACCCTCTTATCCCGCAAAAACCGGATGACGACTTTGTCCCCGGAATAACGGATGAACTTCCTTTAAACGAGCCTCAATCTGGTATTGGGAGCAATTCCTGGGCTGTGGACGGAAGTAAAACGCAAAGCGGATACCCGATGCTGGCAAGTGATCCGCACCTTAGTGTCACACTTCCCTCGATCTGGCATGAAGTACAGCTGAACAGCGAGAATATCAATGTCTATGGTGTTGCTCCCCCGGCTGCACCCGGGGTTGTCATCGGATTCAACGAGTTAATCGCATGGGGGATCACCAATGCGGGGTCGCAGGTGCTTGATGTTTATGAAATCGAATTTCGCGATGAGAGCCGCCGGGAGTATCGTCACGACGGTGAGTGGAAGCCTGTTGAGCGGAGGATTGAAAAGATCCGGGTCAGAGGTGCTGAGACAGTGCAAGACACAGTTCTTTATACTCATCATGGTCCGGTCACCCAACCTTTTGATGAGACCATCGCATCGGAACGTTATCCCAAAGGCCATGCTGTAAAATGGCTGGCTCACCAACCGGGAAATATTCTGAAGGCTGTTTACGGTTACAACCGGGCGCGGAATGAGCAGGAATTTGAGGATGCCATGCGGCATTTTACCAATATCACTCAGAATTTCACCTATGCCGACCGTGAAGGAAACATTTCCATCGGCCATTACGGACAGTTTCCGGTTCGGTTCAGGGACCAGGGATCCTACATCAGCGACGGCAGTGATCCGGCATATGACTGGAATGAGTTCATTCCGTTTGAACATCTTCCGCGCAGCACCAATCCCGAACGGGGATTTGTAAGCACGGCAAATCAGAATCCTGTTGCTTCCGGCTATCCCTACTTTCTCGGCCGGTTTTATGCCGACTTCTCCCGCGGCGTCCGCATCAACAATTTGCTTGACGAGGCCGAAGATATGACAGCCGGCTTTTTCAAGGAGATGCTGATGGATGATCTTTCGCTGCATGCCGCCAAGATTCTTCCTTTCATGCTGCGCCGCCTTGACAACGATGACTATGGTGACAGGCGCGATACGATCATTGCCCTGCTCGAAGAGTGGGATTACCATTTTCGTCCTGACAGTCCCGTTGCCCATTTTTTCTCTTTGTGGGAACAAAAAATGCGCGATGAGTTATGGAATCCCCTGTTCAGTGAACATGAAAACAATGACATTTATATCAGGCGGCCGGATCGTACTGTAACTTACCACCTGCTGCTGGATGAAGAACATGATGTGTTCCGGACCGATGTGGACAGAAGCATTCAAGCTGCTTTCAACAATGCGGCAGACGAGTTTTTTGATAATTACGGAGATGATCCGGAATCGTGGCAGTATGGCTACGACCGCAATTTTTCCGTCGGTCATCTTGCTGACCTGCCCGGATTCGGCCGGGAGCGTGTGATCACAGGAGGCACGGCAGAAGCCGTCAATGCTGTCGGTTCCAGGCATGCTCCATCGTGGCGGATGATCGTTGAGCTCGGGCCTGAAATCCGCGCTTACGGACACTACCCGGGCGGACAACCGGGCAGGCCCGGACATCCCGATTACGACAAAATGATTGATGACTGGTCATCCGGAACCTTCCGGGAATTGCGTTTCTGGCACTCCGTCAACGAAGATGACGAACTCACATCATCGACAATCATTCTCAAACCAAACGAATCACAATGAATCCGGGATCTTCCGCAACGGCTCTTTTCGTGCTTGTCTTTTTGTCTGCACTGATACTGCAATTATTTTTGCCATGGTGGATTGTGGTGGTCATCGGCATTGGTGCAGGATGGATAAGCAAGCTGAAACCCTGGCAAACATCTGCTGTTGTATTTCTGGCTGTCGGGCTTCTCTGGGTGCTGTTTGCACTTTACCTGTCTGCAACACATTCAACGGCACTACTGGCCAGAATCAGCACCCTTTTCCAGCTGCCATCGGAATGGATGTTGTTTCCGGTGACCTTCCTTGTCGGTGCCCTGCCCGCCTCCATTGCGGCGCTGGGTGCGGGTCAGATCAAGCACTCCTCCCTGTTCAAACAAAATCCCGGGGGATAATCCGGTTCCATGTCCGAGAAAAAACCTTGAGATCATCCTCATAGGCATCCAGCTCCGCATGCAGGAAAAAGTGTTTGTCATCAGACCGCAGTACGGTTCGGGTATTGGTATGCACGCTCCAGTCCCCTCTTCGAAATGCCCGCTTTGCCTTGACCTCTCCTCTTACGGAGTTGAAGTTGGCCGTTTTGTAAGAATACCGCTCAAAAACACGATCTTCCATTTCCAGTTCAATATCTTCGATTTTCAACAATCCTCTGTCATTCTGCACCTCCAGCATGGAAAGGTCATGTGCCAGGTGCCTCTTTACAACCCAGTCGTGCCTGGCCGGCTGTATCTGCTTCACGGCGACCGGTTCTGCCCCCTCGGGTGCATCGAAAGCGGGCAGCTGAGAGTCTTCTTTTCGTGCAGGCCGGACCGGCATGTAGAGAATGGCCTCGCCTTCATAAACGGTCATTCTCACCGGTCTCGGCGGCGGCCAGGCCAGCGGCCAGTACGATGTGGACAAGGAGATCCGGAACCGGTGTCCCACGGGAAACTGCTGGGCCACATCGTTGAGCTGAACCCTGAAGCTGTATTTTTTACCCGGCTGCAGATACTGAGGATGCTCATTGCTGCGCTGATGCGTAAGATTCAGCAAGCCATACGTCACGCGGGTGGCCTTGTCGTCCGGGGCGACATCCGACAGCCGGACAGCTACCTGGGCAACTTTCTCATTCACACTGACATTCAGGTCTATCACAGGAGCCCCGAATATCTCCATCGGTTCCGTCAGCGGAGCACTTTCATAGACGAGCGATCCACCGTCCTCCTCCCGTTGATCGTTCGGAAGATCCGGAGGAGCGTTGTACGAACACCATTTACCGGCAAAAAGGCCCACACTGAGCGGCGACTGGATGGTCACGGCGGCTTCGGGCACTTTCGGTTCTCCTTTAAACCAGTGCAATTTTCTGTCGGATAATGCATAGCCGCTCATGGTGATGTGAGATGACGGCCAGGAATGTTCGGCAATCCACCGTCCCGGCTTCTGCTGGTACGTATTGGATGGAGGCACACTTTCCTGCATCCATACACGGTACATAGGTTCGTCCATAATTCCCGTATCCTTTCCCTTCAGCCAGTGATCCCACCAGCGCAGAGCTTCCTGGAGAAAACCGATGGCCGGACCCGGAACTCCGAGGTGGGGATATTTATGGCTCCAGGGACCGATCAATCCCTTGCGGGGCACTTTGAGGTGCTCCATCATCCTGCTGACCGCATTGGAGTAGCCATCCGCCCAGCCGCTGATTGCGTAGACCGGCACCTTTATCGCATCATAATCCTCACAAACCGATCCATGTTTCCAGTAATCGTCGCGGCGCTGGTGCTTCAGCCATGTTTCCAGCCAGAGTCCGCTGTTTTCAAGCCGGTTAAACCACATGTCGCGCCATTTTTTTCCCACCAGTTCAGGATCGGGCGGACAGCTGTTGAAGGCGAACATGATGGAAGCCCAGGAAAGATTATCCCCAAGGAGACATCCGCCCATATAATGAACATCATCGGCATAGCGATCATCCGTGGAGCACAGGCTGATGACACATTTCAGTTCCGGTGGCTGCAGTGCTGCAATCTGCAATCCGTTAAAACCGCCCCAGGAAATTCCCATCATACCGATATTGCCGTCACACCATTTCTGGGCGGCAATCCACCGGAGTACCTCAAGCCCGTCCTCCTGCTCCTGCGGGAGATATTCATCCATCAGCACGCCGTCCGACTCACCGCTTCCCCTGAGATCGACCCGCACGGCAGCGTAACCGTGTCCGGCGAACCAGGGATGCGCAACTGAATCCTGCCAGGCCTCCACGTCCCGTTTTCGATACGGGATGTATTCAAGGATGGCCGGGAAGGCTGTTATATCATCGGGACCGGGATCCGGGAGCCAGATTTTTGCTGCCAGTTTTGTACCGTCAGACAACGGGATGAACAGATTTTCGATCGTGGTGATTTGCCACGGGTAGTCTTGTCGTATGCGGAATGGATGTGGCATGGTAGCATATATTGAAGGTTTTAAAACAGGATTTCCGGTCTCAGTTTTTGGTGCTGTCCGAAGTCCGGTCCGGGTTGTTCCCGACGGGTGACATACGGAAGCTAAGTTCGCCAAGGCACAAGTTGTAGCGGCTCAGCAATTCCTTCCGGTTGTCCGCTCCCAGATATATGAGTGCACAAATATAGCTGTAGCTGTCCTGTTCGGGCAGATCGGACAGGTACATTCCGGGGCTGACATCCACCTGAATGATGGTCCCCGGGACACTGTTCCGGATGCGCTCGAGTTCGCGGTCACCGGGCACCTGCTCTACGAAGGCATCCCGAAACTCCCTGTAGAAACAGGCGGCAGCAAGTTTGTGCCTTCCTTTACCGTCAGGAATAGCGGGAATGCGGCCGGAGGCAAGATCAACCGGCACCTGGTGGTTGGAAACGCCATCCACTTTTTGGAAGAGTTCGCTGTGATGCTGGGCAATGCGGGTGTTGACCTCAAGCATGTAGATCTTGTTCATGCGGCGGTTCCAGAAAAACTCCATATTGAATGCGGAGTTGTTGAATGTGATATGATTCAGAAATGTTTTGCAGATGCGGGTCATTTCCCGCCGGATTCGCTGCGGAAGGACCGAGGGGTATTGATACCGAAAAAAAGCCGACCGGCCGGGATAGCGGATCGAGTCCACGATGCCGTGCACATGCAGCTCCCCGTCATGCATGCAGCCTTCGAGGGTGCACTGAAGTCCGCCAATCAGCTCTTCGGCAAGAAAGTAATGGGCTTTGACCTCCCGGACGTGATCGGGCATGGCGGGCTGCAGATAGTCCAGCAAACGGTCGAAAGGCCTTGAGATTCGTACGACCTGCTCCCGGATTACCGGTATGGCTTCATCCAGGTCCGATTTGTTTCTGATCATGAACCCCAGATGGGATCCGAATGATTTGACAGGTTTGATCCAGAACGGATAGGCAAGGGTGATCTCATCGGCCGGGTTGTCGCTGAAAGGGTCGAACAGACAGAAGCGCGGGATATGATCCGGAATGGACTGCTGCTGTTCGACGCGGCTCCAGTACTTGTGTTCGCATTTGATGAATGCATTCACCGATGCCGAGCGAAGCCCGAACCGTTCACAGAGCACAGGAACCATCGTGCTGACCGGGAAATCCATGTATCCGATAATCCCGTCGACTGTGCCCTGAAAGCCGGCAATTATATTTTCGGCCTTTTGGAGCAAATCGATAACCGGATACTCGTCCTGTTCGGTAACCTCCTCATAGGAAAGCAGTTCATGAAATTCATATTCATCAGCGTGCTGCAGGCCTTCAAGCCTGGCCCGGTTAAACTCATTGAGTCCGATCACAAACAGGTTCTTTTTTTTCATTTCCATGCCGGACTTTATATTACGGTTGCGATTCAATTCGCTGCCCGGGCGGCAGCAGGTCTGCCTGTTTGAATTCAAATCTTAGTCTTTCAACACACTCTCTGTACTTCCTGCCCAGATCACGATAGTTATTGGCTCCGAGGAAAATCCATGCCAGGTCGTAGCTGTAGCTGTCCTGCTCGTTCAGATCATAAAGCCGGACCCCCTCCGCAACTTTCACGTCAATAAGCGACCCGGGCACATCGCGCTGTATTTCTGCAATCTCTTCCGGTGTGGGTACCCGTGTGACGATCGCATCTTCCCACTTGCGGTAAAAAAACTTGGAAGCTCTGTTGTATTCCCCTTTTCGTTTGGGAAATGCGGGGTCGCGCCCCATTCCCAGCTCTACGGTAATCTGGTGATTGGAGGCGCCATCCACCTTTTCAAAAAGGTCACTGTGTGACTGCGATATCCGGGTATTTATTTCAAGCAGCCAGATCTTGCCGGTGGACTGGTTCCAGAAAAACTCGATGTTGAACGGATGATTGTCATAGCCGATATGTGCCAGCACATCTTCGGTGATTGCGGTCATGCGCTTCTGTACCGAAACGGGCAGCCGGGACGGGTAGTCATAATGGAAAAATGTCGATTTATTGGCATGGCGGATGGAATCAACCACACCATAAATATTTACTTTTCCATTAAAAACATATCCTTCCAGTGTACACTGCCGCCCTCCGATAATTTGTTCCGCTATACAGAAGCTGCCGTCCACCTTGCGGATTTCTGCAGGTACTTCAGCCCGGTCGAGGATGGCATTGAAGGGTTCGGCCATTCTTCCGATGTATTTCCGGATGACCCCGACGGCCCGGTCAAACTCCCTGCGGTTTTTAATGCGAAACCCGAGGTATGATCCGACTGATTTAACGGGTTTCAGCCAGAAAGGGAACTTCAGATCCACAGATGCATAAGGATCATCGGCAAACGGGTCAAGGGCGCAAAACCGCGGTACGGCATCGGGCACGATCTCTTTCTGAACTACCCGCCCCCAGTATTTATGCTGGCATTTCAGGATGCTCTCCAATGAGGGTGAGGTAAGTCCGAATTTCGGCCGCAGGATGGGGGTCATCATGCTGATAGGGAAATCAATATATGTCACGATGGCATCCACGGATCCGTTGAACTTTATCAGCTTTTTTTCCAGTTCGTTCAGCATGACCGGGATATTGTAATCATCCGCATCTTCAGCTTCTTCGGGCGGTATGAGTCCGTGAAATGTGTATGAGTCAAAGTTCCTGATGGATTTCAGTTTTTCATGATTGAATTCATTTAATCCGATCATGAAAACATTCTTCGAAGGCAGAGAAGGCATGGTGTCGTCCGGGAATAGCGTAAGTTGATGAGGGTAGGCCAACTACATCTGCAATAAAGTTAGCTCTATTCCGGATAACAAAGAAATAAATAATCTGTGCTATGAAAAAAATGAGGGTGGTTAATCGCGGGACAAAATCAGCACACTGTACGGGGCAATGCGAATCTTTCCAACGGGCGGGGAATCCTGATCTTTCGGTTCTGCATGCACCTCGGAACAACCGTTATTTCCAAAATCCGGATCATAGTGGTTGCTGTCACTGTTCAGGCGTACGATCCATTTCCCCGGTGACGGCATGACAATTTCATAATCATGCCGCTCATTTCCTGAAAAATTGGCGATTACAACCGTGCTGTCGCCGGGTCCGCCTTGGCTCCAGCGGTGCCATGCGATCATTTTCAGCTCGTGGCTCATATGAAACACATCCACTTCCTGGCCGGTAAGACCCAGTGTATTTCCATGTTTGTTGCGCCGCAGCGCGATAATATCCCTGTAAAAAAGATAGATGCCGTGAAAGGTTTCCAGTTTGGACCAGTCGACCGGATCCTGATCATGAAACCAGTCATCCTCCAGAAATTCCTGGCCCTGGAAGATCATGGGAATGCCGGGTGTTGTAAAAACGAGCGCGGCGCCAAGCAGGGATTTCTTTTTTGCCGCCCATGACGAGGCACTGCCGGGATCCACCTCTTCGGGTACCCTGGCTTTTCCGTTTGCCACCTCATCGTGGGATTCCGTGTAGATCACACGCTCGAATGCATTCAGATAGTACCGGTGAAGTATGGCATCCCTGATTTCGTCCATGTTGCGGTAGTGATCATGGCGGGCCAGAAGATTTTTACGGACGTTGTGCACGAAACGGGCATTCCACTGCGTATCAAATCCGGCACCACCGTCTTCCGGCATTTTGGTCAGGGCGGCGTTGTTCTGCAGATCCTCGGCAATGTTTATGGCTGTCGGCCGGAAATCCTTTATTTCCCCGGTAACCTGCTGCATCAGGCTCCATCCGTCCGGAAGATCACCTCCGGGATCGCCGTCATGCCCGTGAACATTCCGGATGTAGGATGTCATATCCCATCGCAGTCCGTCGATATTATACTCGCATAGCCACATGAGCGCATTATCGCGGATGAACCTGCGGACTTGCTCCCTGCCGTAGTCGGGGCGGGTATGCCCCCAGGGCGTTTCGGCCCTCCAGTCATTATAGAAATAAATGCCGCCCATATTGTTTTCACTCCAACCGTCGAACTGCCACAGGTCCAGGTCGTCCGGTCCGAAGTGATTGTAGACGACGTCGAGGATTACGGCGATTCCCAGCCGGTGCGCTTCTTCCACAAACTTCCGGAACTGGTACAATCGTCCGTATTCACTTTCCACTGCAAAAATGTGAGCCGGATTGTAACCCCATGAATAACTGCCGGCAAACTCTGCCAGAGGCATGATTTCAACCGCATTGATGCCCAGATCGCGAAGATATGGCAAGTGCCTTGCTGCGCCCTCGAGGGTGCCGGGACCGGACTGATCCTCTGTTTTGCCAAAAGTGCCAATATGAATTTCGTAGATAATCAGTTCATTCATCGGCGGCGGCTCGAAAGGCTTCATATCGCTGCAAAGCTGCAGTGGCCTGATGACACCATTGCCTCTGGAATCTGTCACTTTCCGGGCATAGGGATCGATGCGATAAAGCTCCTTGTCCCCGTTGATAATCCGGTAGCGGTACTCGTCGCCGTCCTTGACGCCCTCGATGTCGGCCTTCCATACCCCATTTTTGCCGGGTATCATGGGATTCGCCTGCTTGTCCCAGTTGTTGAACGAACCCGTTACGAAAACGTCATCAGCATGGGGTGCCCAGACCGAAAACCGGCATCCTTTGTCATGCAATACTGCCCCTTTATCTCTCAACAGCTCCATCGGTCCGGTGGTATAATGTTCGGGATCAAAAAGCGTTTAGCACATGTTTCCAATTTAGCAATAATCACGGTATAATCCAGCTGCCGCCGGTGGTGGTAATTACCTCAATTCCAAAACATGACGTATCTCTCAGCAGAACAGCTTTCCAAATCATTTGGCATCAAACCACTGTTTGAAGGACTCACATTCGGTCTTTCAAAGGGGGACAAGACCGCACTCGTGGCGCCCAACGGTACTGGCAAATCGACACTTCTGAGAGTGCTGGCCGGCAGCGAGACCCCGGATGAAGGCAAGGTGATGATTCGGAACGGCGTTCGCGTCGGCTTTCTCGAACAGGAGCCGCGCCTTGATGACCAACTGACCATCAGGAAATGCATCTCCCGGGACCGCTCAGATGTTGTTTCCACCATCCGGCGCTACGAAAAGGCGGTTAAAGCCCAGGAGGAGAAGGTAACCGAAAATTCCAGAAAGGAGTACGATGAGGCTCTTGCCGCCATGAACGCCGCTGATGCCTGGGATTACGAACAGCGTATGAAGCAGATTCTGGGCAGGCTTAACATTCATGAACTGGATCAGAGTATTGCTTCTCTCTCCGGCGGAGAGCGAAAGCGTGTCGCGCTTGCGTTTGTCCTGCTCGATAATCCTGACATTCTGCTTCTTGACGAGCCGACCAACCATCTTGACATTGAGATGATCGAGTGGCTGGAAAGCTATCTCGAAAAAAGCACGACTACCCTGCTGATGGTGACCCATGACCGCTATTTCCTGGATCGGGTATGCAATCACATTATCGAAATCGATCAGGGAAAGCTCTACCACCACAAGGGAAACTACTCATATTATCTGCAAAAAAAGGCCGAACGGCAGCAAGCCGAGGAGCAATCCGTCAACAAGGCCGGACAGCTGCTCAAAAAAGAGCTTGAGTGGATGCGCCGGGCACCCAAGGCCCGCGGAACCAAGTCCAAGTCACGTATTTCCGCTTTTTACGAAACCGAAGAAAAGGTGAAACAGCAGACCGGCGGACCAGGACTGCGGCTGGACATCTCGATGCAGCGCATGGGGAAAAAGATCCTCGAACTTAAAAATGTGAGCAAATCGTTCGGCAGCACGGTGATACTTGACAGCTTCTCCTACTCCTTCAACCGGGGCGAGCGTATCGGTATTATCGGCAATAACGGATCCGGCAAAACCACCTTTCTGAATATCCTTACCGGAGAGGAGGAAGCTGACGCAGGCTTCATCGACAAAGGGTCCACTATTATTTACGGCCATTATCGACAGCAGGGCCTGGAGGCAGATGAGAATCTGAGAGTTATTGAAGTGATAAAGGAGATTGCCGAAGTAATCACCTTGTCGGACGGCAGGCAGATCTCTGCATCCCAGTTTCTGGAACATTTCATGTTTCCGTCCAAAATGCAGTATACGCCGGTAGGCAAACTGAGCGGCGGTGAACGCCGAAGACTGGGCCTGATGATGGTTCTGATCAAGAACCCCAATTTCCTCATTCTGGATGAGCCCACCAATGACCTTGATCTGGAGACACTCACCCGGCTTGAAGATTTTCTTCAGGATTTCGGAGGGTGTCTGATCGTCGTGTCACACGACCGCTTTTTCATGGAAAAGCTGGTTGATCATTATTTTATTTTCGAGGGTAATGGTCACATCCGGGATTTTAATGGTACGTATCGTGAGTACCGGCAGGAACTGGCACAGAAAGAGAAAGGCGATCCCGCTACCGACCACAAATCATCCGATGGCGCCGGACAGAGCCGCTCCGGTTCAAAGTCAAAACAGCGTGCAGCAAACGGTAAGAAAAACGACGGGCACAACGTATCCGGCAACGGATCCGACGGGTTTGGTGCTGATGTCAAAAAAAAGCTGAGCTACAAGGAGCGCAAGGAACTGGGGGCTCTCGAAAAAGAAATTGCAAAGCTTGAAGAAGAGAAGTCAGAAATAGAGACAGCGTTAGCCTCCGGCACACTGGAATATGAGGATTTGCAGCATAAGTCCGAGCGGCATGGCGAGCTGGGAGCACTTATTGATCAGAAAAGCGAGCGCTGGCTTGAACTGGCCGAACGTGAAGGTATCTGAACGCGAGAGGTTTTTGAGCGCGCGAGAATTTGAGCGTATGCGTAATTAAATGCGAAAATATTTAAACGAGAGAGCTGTAACATAACAAAGCCATCCTGCCTCTGGCAGAATGGCTTTGTAAATGAGGCTCGTCACCTGTGTTTCTCCATTGAGTCACATTTTAAATGACCCATATGTCACTCACAGGTTTGGCATAAACCCGTACAAGATCACGGCTTATTACCGGATCAGTTGTATCCCGGATTCTGCTCAAGTTCGGGATTGACATCAATCTCACGGGCTGGGATCGGGAAGATCACCATGTCTGCGTCGTGAGGAATGACCCGACCCTGGTTTTCATCCTGGATATCCAGTCCGCGGCGTAGGAAATCATGCTTGCGATGCCCTTCGAAGCTGAGCTCAAGATACCGCTCATGCAGAATCAGATCCACCAGTTCATCACCATTGGCGAAATCATCTTCATCATACTCAGAAGCTCCGGCACGGTTACGGATCGTATTAAGATCGGTCAGCGCCTGCTCGTATTCGCTCAGTTCGGCTGCCGCTTCTGCGCGCATCAGGTAGACATCCGCCATGCGAAGCACGGGAATATTGTCTTCCTGGCTGCCTCCTACCCACTTGCCGGTGAAGATATCACCTTCTTCCGACTCATCGTCTGTCTCATAATGGAGGCCGCTCAGCCGTTCATCATCTTCTTCAAACGACTCCACGAGTTTGGAGAATGCACGGATGTCACCGCGGCCACCCTCTGAATCAGGGATATGGAAAGAAGCAATGGCATCGTTCACACCGATCTGATCGTCTGCACGGTTCTGAACGGCAAAGATAAACTCAGGACCGTTATAGTTGACGTCAGCCCAGGGTGTTACAACATCGGCAGACAACTGATACGGGGATGTTTCGATCACGGCGTTGGCATGATCATATGCCAGCTGCCATTCTTCCTGATGGAGGTAGACGCGTGCCAGAAGTGCCTGTGCGGCACCTACAGTTGCCTGACCGTCAAAGGCTTGTTCCGCCGGAAGATTGGCCTCGGCAAACTCAAGATCTTCAATGATCTGGTCGTATACATCACCTACAGAAGCTCTCGGGAGATTGAGATGTTCGCCCGGCTCATCGGTTGGTTCCAGAACCAGCGGAATACCGGGGTTGTCCCGGCCGTCAATGTAGGGTCTGGCAAAATAGCGTACCAGATGGAAATGGCTCAGCGCTCTGACAAACATGGCCTCTGCCTGCCATCCGGCAATAACTTCGCCGGATACATCCGGAACCTCTTCGGCACCTTCAATGATATTGTTGGCTCGGTTGACCGGATTGTAGGTATCAGCCCATATGTCCAGAATAGATATATTTGTACTGCTTATAGGATCGTAGTCTCTGATATTCAGGAACGTAGTAAACGATCCTGTAAAACGGGATACATCGGTCGGAAAATCAGCGGCCATAATGCCGATACCGCCATATGCACCACCTTCCTGCAGTCCGTCATACATTCCGACAACAGCCGCTTCAGCAGCGGATGCATCGGTGAAAATCTCTTCATCTGAGAGGGACTGCTCAGGCTCGATATTAAGTACATCGCAGGAAGCCAGGAAAAACAGTCCTGCAATGAGAGATACGGGTAAAATTGACTTTGGATATTTCATAATGAAAAGCTCTTTTAAAAAATTGGATACGGATTGATTACTGATTTTGAAGGAGATCTGATGCCGGTTACCTGCCGGCACCAGACCATATCAACATCAATCAAAAGTTCAGGTTGACTCCACCGGTGATGGTACGCTGTTGCGGCGGTGTAAAGAAGAGTTCGCCACGGTCGAGGTTACCTGATGCACCGTCTGCTGAACCTTCCGGATCCCCGACACTCAGGTTATGAGATGTCCAAAGATTGGTTCCCTGAACAAACAACCGGGCATTGGCGATTCCCAGTTGCTCAGTAAAGTTGTGAGGAAGGTTGTAGGAGAGGGTGAGTTCACGCAGCCGGATGTAACTTCCGTCTTCAAGAAAACGTGTGGATGCTCTCGTTGCATCATCAGCAAGGTCACCGAATACGTTTCTTGGAACATCGGTCTCGTCTCCCGGTTCCTGCCAGCGGTCCATGTAATCTGTATGCAGATTGAAGGTAGCAGGTGTCATCATAAACCGGTACGTATCATTGTACACGTCATGTCCGGTAGCATACTGGAAAAACACATCCAGACCGAATCCACGGTAATTGAATGAATTTTCAATACCGCCAAACCATGACGGGTCGACCTGTCCGGCAATTACTCGATCTCCGTCACCGGGATCATTGGTAATTTCACCCTCTTTATCAAGCCATTGTGCTTCTCCTGTCTCCGGATCTACTCCATGCCAGCGAATCAGATAAAAGCTTCCAAGCGGTTCGCCTTCTCTTACCCGCTGAAGTCCGGCGGAAATATCCTCTCCGTCTACGAGCTCTGTGACTTCATTTTCATTATAGGAAACATTGAAACGGGTGGTCCACTGGAATTCACCGGCGAGATTCAGAGTCTCGAGTGTGAGTTCGACACCCTGGTTGACCATACTGCCCACGTTTTGTACAACATTCTGAAATCCGCTGGAGTACGGAGTCTGAACGGGAAGCAGCATGTCATCGGTGCGGCTGTGATAGTAATCAGCCGAGAGTGAGACCCTGTCTTCAAACAGTGCAGCGTCCATTCCGATATCAAACTGATAAGTACTCTCCCAGGTCAGGTCCGGATTGGCCAGCTGAGAAGGATAGAGTCCCGGGAGATTGGCATAATCAGCACCGCCGAAGAGTCCTCTGGACTGAAAATCACCAATCTGATCATTACCCGTGATACCGTAACTTACGCGGAATCTGAGATCGGTAAAGGTGTCGATATCAAAGAAATCCTCTTCACTGATCCTCCATGCAACGGCACCGGCCGGGAAGAATCCGTAGCGATTATCTTCCCCAAAGCGGGAAGATCCGTCGATACGTGCACTTCCTTCGATTGTGTATCGGTCATCATAAGTATAAGTTGCACGGGTGAAATAAGATTCCATTCCGAAGTTGTCATCAACAAAGGAAGTGTAGTCAAGTACATCTGCAGCCGAAGCGACATTCGGGAAAAGGTCACTGACGAATGCCGTACCTGCTGCAGTTACCTGAAGACGCTGATGGCGCTGCAATTCCGTCCCGGCAACTGCAGTCAGCCTGTGTACATCCTCAAATGTGCGGGAATAATTGGCTGTCGCGGTGACTGTCCAGTTCTCAGTTTCACGCACGTTTTGTGAACCAAGTCCGGTTGGAGCACCGTCACCGGTAAGCTCAGAATAGCGGCGGTAATCATCGGAGTTGAGCAGGTCAAGTCCACCTGACAGTCTGAGAGTAAGATGCTGTGTCGGACGGACCTCACCGAAAAGATTACCCAGTACACGCCAGTGATTAGTGGAGTACTGATTGTTTTCTGCTACGGCAACCGGGTTGTCCGCAATATTCCAGGGATTGGCAAAATTGTAAATTTCAGCTTCCTCATCCTGATATATCGGGACAACCGGTGGAATGAGAGCGGCGGAAGTGAGTGTACCGGCAACCAGGTTATCGGTCGGTGCACGGTCATTCATCGTCCGGGTCAGTCCCACATTAGCACCTACACGGATGCGTTCTGTTGCATCATGCTCCAGGTTCAGCCTGGCGCTGAGGCGCTGAAATTCATTCTCAATGATATATCCTTCGGTTTGATGGTACGTACCGCTTACATAGTACCGCGTCGATACATCTCCGCCTCTTGCCGATACGCTGAGTTCCTGCAGCGTTCCGGTACGGAATGACTCATCAACAAAATCATATGTCGGAGCTTCATCAGCGTCCGGGACTTCCGGATAGTCCATAAATGTCTCAAATCCGGGAATTACTTCTCCCTGGGTAAGCAAGGAATAATTGTCAAATGCCTCCCGATATACTTCGGACCACTGGGGACCATCAAGTACATCCCAGTCAAACGTGGCATCGGTCACACCACGGAAATAGTTTACCGAAATGTCTGTACGGTCCATGGCCTCACCCTGCTTGGTAGTGATCAGGACAACACCATTTGCGCCTCTGGAACCATAAATAGCGGTAGCGGAGGCATCCTTGAGCACCTCAATGGACTCGATATCGCCCGGATTGAGATCAGCAAGAGCATTTGTGCGTTGACCAAGCTCCCCACCAGTTTCACCGGTAGTCACGGGTATACCATCAATGACATACAGCGGCTGATTGCCGGCCTGGATTGATGATGAACCGCGGACACGGACGTTAACAACTCCGCCTGCAACACCGGATGCGGAAGACACCTGAACACCTGCGGTTCGTCCCTGGAGGAGCTGTTCCGGAGTGGTAACCGGTGTATTTTCAATTTGTTCGGCGCTTACGGATGATACGGAACCGGTGACATCGCGGCGAACACGTTCGCCATAACCGACAACGACCATTTCGTCAAGTCCGACCATATCCACATCCATTTCAAAGTTCAGGATGTTTTCTCCCTCTGATATGGTTACTGACTCTTCAATTGTTGCGTAACCGACGTAAGTAACGCTGACCAGATGCTCACCGGTCGGGATATTCTCGATGACATACTGTCCATCGACATTACTCACGTCACCTACCTCCAGTTCTTCAATAAATACATTAACACCAGCCAGTGTTTCTCCTGTTTGGGCATCTGTGACCTCTCCTGTCAGGCTGCCGGTTTGCGACAAAGCAACCGGTGCTGCAAAGAGGCAGATCACCAATGACAACAGTACATTTCTGAACATATATAACCTCAGTCTTTATTATTGATTTTGTTCCCACCTGGAGCCGGAAAGGTCCGGCATATTCAATCTTTCTGTATGGAAAACCATCTTTCTATTGTTGATGTCTGCTTTAAGAACACCTTAAACCGATTCTAATGTACAGAGCCATCTATGAAGTAATGTCTGACCCAGTACAATGAAAGGACAACAACAAGATTTTTCAGCCGTAGTGCTTCGGCTAAAAAAGCAAAGTTAATGATTATATCAATTAACGCAAGACTCCCGGATATCCCTGAAAAATGAATACTTTACGGCAACCGGTGCGACTTTTACATATTCGCTTCAGAATAAATAATTTCAATAATTTAGCGTCTTTAAATTCTTAAAATACTGTAATAATCGTCCGATGTTAACGCATAAACAAACATGTATTTTAAGATCTTCGTATATCAATGCAGTACTGTATTTTATTGGGCTTAAATACTTCTTTTCAATACAATTACAATATGAAATTACATTTGATAAACTGAAATAAAACAGACTGGTTTGATTTCAATTATTGTCCTTGTTAACCTATTTTTATTTACTGGTAATTTCCAGTACATTTATTTTATTAAAGTTTTACATTTTTTAAATACAATATCTGGACACATCTGAAAAAAAAATTATAAAAGCAGCTTTGTGATCTGCAAAAAAAGCCCGCACTCCAGATCAAGTCATGAAGCACGGGCTTTTTATGGCTGAATATCTTAACGGCCGGATTCCATTATCAGCTGAAATAATCGTCCGCCCGGCTGTTCTTTTTTACGGAAAAAGAAATCCGAGTCAAATTCATACTCGTGATAATTGTCAATTGACGCGACGAAAACAAAATCGTCCCTGATATCAAAATCGATAGCCGAGATGCCGACGTCAATGTACCAGACATCGTCTTCCGAAAGATGTGAGTAGATGCTGCTGTCAAAAGTATGACTGCGCGCATTACCACTGAGTAATTCGGCCTCTTCTACCCATTCATCATCAGTGTCAATATCCAGCCATGCGATAAAGGAAGGCGGATCTTCATCGATCTCCCAGCTGAAACTGTAACTGGATGACAGATCAAAATCCGACGGAAATGAGGCCTGAATTAATCCCGGAATGGTAAGCGAACCCGAATATGAGTTGTCGTCGGCTTCAAGCTCGAAATCAACTTCCTGAGCAGGTGTCAATTCCAGGTCTGCAAAATAAAACCCGAACCAACTCTCGAGTTGAACAGGATTACCGTTCAATTTCAGACTGACACTCTCGAAATTTTCAGTGGTATTGATCATCACATAGGCATCCAGGTCATCCCCGAATTCTTCAACGGTCATAACCATGAATGAAATATCCTGACTCATCAGATTTTCCAGGGGAAGATCGGACGGATCTCCGCTGCCCTCTTCATTTTCATTGTTGCTACTGCTGCTGCAGGAGATAAAAGCAAAGGACAGCACTGCCAGAATCAATAGGATATTGGATACGGTTGACATATTTTCGTCGGATTAGAACTGATATTTTTGTGATAAGCTGCGTTTGGCACGGGCACTTCCGGAACAAGAGCGTGCTGTATAATGCCAAATACAGTGTGTGACAAACGCTATATTAACAATATTTTACATTGCGATTCATTATTTTTCTTTAAGATTCGACTATATATTTGATCATTATGACTTTTAAAAATCGCCGGCTGCTCTTTGCTGTCACCGCAATTCTGTTGCTTATATTCATTTCAATTCTGCCGGGCACAGTACAGGCGTCACAGGACAAGGGAGATCCGTGGCCAGAGGTTCTGGAAGAAGGTTCGGGTACGATTAAGGCACTCTATGTTCCGGCAGACGGATTCGCCTACAAAGATGATTCCGGAAAGCTGACCGGTGTGACTGTTGAGTTGCTGCGTGAATTCGTACAGTTTGTATCGGATACCTATGAGGCAGAACTTGAAATCGTTTTCGAAGAGGAAGAAAACTGGAGCCGGTTTTACCAGAGAGTAGTTGATGGACAAGACGGATTGATAGGATTTGGCAATGTCACCATTACCGAAGAGCGCCGCAGCGAACTTGCCTTCAGCCCCTCATACATGACCAATATTGCATCTCTGGTAACGCACGAAAATGCGCCCGGACTCGAGGCGCCGGAACGCATCGGAAAAACCTTTTCCGGCAGGGACGCCCTGGCCTTCGAGGGTACGCTTCACGAAAATAGGCTCACTGAAATCGTCTCAAAATACCATCCGGACGCCGAAATCATCATGGCGCACAGTAATGCTGAAATTATCGAAAAACTGTCATCAGGCGATGCCTATTTCGCTTACATCGACCTGTACAACTACTGGAGAGCCCGCGAAGAGGGGGCGCCGCTGCAACGGCATGATGTCGCTGATGAATCTGCCGAAGAGTTCGGATACATAATGCCTCTCGAATCCACCTGGGAGCCGGTCGTGAAGCAATTCTTCGGGAAAAACGGAGGCATCACGCAAACGGAAAAATACCGGGAGATTATGAAGAAACATCTCGGTACCGAACTGGCCCGCACCCTCCTGGATGCTGCCGATCAGTAAAAATCACTGAATACCGGCGCTTTTCTACAGGTAAACCGTGGAATTCAAAAAAGTCACATGAATCATCAGTTTTCCGGATGATGCTGCGCTCAAAATTCAGCAGCCTGTTCAAACCCGGAAATTAATTTGACTTGCCAATATTTCCCTTCCCGTATATATTAAAAGGTAAATTATTTATTGAAGTGTCTTTGACTCAAATCACTTTTATTTATTAAAGCTGTATATCCAACTGCGGAGGTATTATGAATATTTATTTACGTCCTCTTTATCTGCTTTCTGCCTTGCTTCTGATCACCGTCGGCAGTTTTGTCTTTTTCACCAGCTGCAATGATGATGCCGAGCCGCGGGCCGACATCTCCCCTCTTTTTGAACCTATTCCTCCGGAGGTACCAGGTTACTGAAGATCCGGATGACAAATATGTATTCCGTGTATCTCCGCTCAGGAATGTTGAACTGACATATCCCTACTTCCATGACTGGTCGGCTGCTACACTTGAAGAAGCGGTTTCTGTTATGGGGCAAAGCCAGTCAAACCGCACATTTAATGACGAGGAAATTGAACAGATGGTGGCTTTTCTGAAAACACTCACCGGTGAATTTCCGACAGTTACCCATCCCTCTCTCCCCAGGTAAGTGCGTCTCGTGACAAGTGCGCTACGCTATACAGCGTTATCAAATTTCAGGGATGCATGCGGGTCAAACATACAGTAGCCGGGCAGGCCGCGGTACCGGCTTCCGGATCATGCCGGCACGATTTTGTATAGCTTGTCAGCCCGGCGGGCCTTATCCGGAAGCGGCAAAGTAACCAGATCGCCGCGTACAGCTTTGGCTGCAGGCTGATCATCGATCCGGAGCTCTTCAACATGCGTGCTGAGCGCACCGGTGGTCGGACCCATGATCATGATTTTGTCGCCTTTTTCAATGCCGTCTGTTTCAACCTTAAAAACACCAACTCCGGCGTTTCTGTAGTAGTTCTGGCAGGGACCTATGTATATTTTCCGCTCTTTGGACTTTGACCCATGCACGTCACTCCACTCGCCGATAGTCCGGCCAAGATAGTAGCCGTCCCAGAACCCCCTGTTATATACTGATGCCAGCTCGTTTTCCCATTCCGCGATTTTTTCCGGCGTGAACGTGCCTGACCGGATCGCTTCGATGGCCTCGCGGTAGCACGTTACCGTTGTCCGGACATAATCGGCTGACCGGCCGCGCCCTTCAATCTTGAGTACCCGCACACCGGCATGCAACACCTTGTCCAGAAAGGGAATGGTACACAGATCTTTGGCGCTCATTATGTACTCATTGTCAACCTCAAGGTCGTACTCCCCTTTTTTATCCGTTACGATGTAGGGACGCCGGCAGTTTTGCACACATGCGCCCCGGTTGGCGGAGGAGTTATGCGTATGCAGGCTGAGGTAGCATTTGCCTGATACGGCCATGCATAACGCGCCGTGAGCAAAGACTTCCAGCCGGACCGGTTGTCCGGAGGGTCCGGCAATCTGCTGCTCCCTGATCTCCGCGGCAATCCCGGCGACATGTTCGAGTGTCAGCTCCCGCGCCATAACCATCACATCCGCCCAGCGGGAATAAAACCGGACTGCCTCAGTGTTGGTGATGTTGCACTGAGTCGACATATGAACCGCCATTCCCGCATCCCGTGCATACTGCATCACAGCCGGATCCGAAACGATAACTGCCGAAATGCCCGCATCTGCAGCTGCATCCACCATCCGCTGCATGGCTGAAAGATCCTCATCATACAGCACGGTGTTCAGAGCCAGATGGGATTTAACATTGAACTTCCTGCATTTGGCGCTGATTTCGGGCAGGTCACCGAGCGTAAAGTTCTTTCTGGAGCGGGACCTCATGTTAAGTTTGTCCACTCCGAAATAGACCGAATCTGCTCCGGCTTTCAAGGCAGCCGCAAGCGACTCCATCGATCCGGCCGGTGCCATGATCTGGATATCATCAGCGATTCCCGGGCCATCTGCGATATTTTTGTGCTTTATTGTCATCAGGAAAATCAGGGAGCAGGAAGGAATCAGAAAGTGCCTGCAAAGTTATCCAGCAAAGTTTCATCATACAAAGTGTAAACGAAGTTATTGCGACGTTGTGATAAATATATGAACCGGACCGCAAATTATTGAACAAGTACCGGATTTTTGCTTATTTATCAGAAGAGATAACCGCAGCGGTTCCAACCAGCAGTGAATATCATGCCGACCCACAGCCATTTGTTCTGGATGTTTCTGAGTTCAACCGTGATGAGATCGGTCATGGCCGTTCTGCTGTTTGCAGGTATGATGATCTGGACGGCCTGGGTGCTGCTGGCGAGTGTATGGGCCGAAGCCGACAGAACCGATAAAGACCCGGGCAACTACGTATCATGGCATGACGCAGAGGAAATTGCCGAAGGGCCCGCTTATCAGGGGCCGTGGCGGATGAATGATTCGGATTTCCGGTATGTGGATGATGCTTCCGCGGCCATGGATGATCACGGGAACACGGCACTGGTGTGGGTCGATCAGGCCAAAAAGGATGTTCTGTTTCAGTGGCACGGATTGCAGGATGAGGCGGATCGCGGTGATCCCGTCGTTGTATCGGACAGCCCTGATACCTTTTCCTGGCTCCCGCGCGTCGCCTTTTGTCCGAAAGACGACAACATTATATATGTCCTTTGGCAGGAGATTGTTTTTTCCGGAGGATCGCATGGCGGAGAGATCTTCTTTGCCCGGTCAACCGATAGCGGGGAAACGTTCAGCGAACCTGTGAACCTGTCGCAAACTCCGGCCGGTGCCGGCAAAGGCCGTCTGACTGCACAGAACTGGGACAACGGCAGTCTGGATCTGGATGTGGGGCCGGACGGTTCGGTTTATGCGGTCTGGACCGAGTATGAAGGAGCTCTTCGCATCAGCCGGTCCGTTGATCAGGGAGAATCGTTTTCAGAACCGCTGACGGTGTTTGACCATCCGGAAAAACCCGCGCGCGGTCCGGCCCTGTCGACCGGACCTGATGGCAGAATTCACCTGGCATGGGCGGTTGGCGAACAGCAATGGGGCGATATAAAATATGCGCAGGCAGCAACCCCGGAAAATCGCGACGAGATGCCGGAGTTTTCTGAGCCGGAAGTGCTGATCGAATCCGGCGGCCATTCCGACGCACCCGACCTTGCCGTTGACAGCGGCGGAACCCTTCACCTGGTTTATGGCGAAAGTGCAGACGGGCCGTTCCGGGCCTATCATATATATTATGTCAGTGCAGCAACCGGATCCGGACCGGGGCTGGCCGACTTGTCTGAACCGGCGCGCATATCCACACCGCATCCCGGCGACTATGACAGTGCCCATTTTCCGTCACTGAAAACCGGCGAACAGGATCAGATATATGTGACCTGGGAGCTTTTCCCCGATGTGCGCAGGCGTCCCGTCGGACTGGGATTCACCGTTTCGGTCAACGCTGGAGCTGACTTTGCGGGGCCTGTGGTTGTTCCGGGTACGGGAGATCCGGAGGACGGCACTAACGGAAGCAGACAGGGCCTGCTGTCCAATAAGCTGGCTGCAGGTCCGGACGGAAGTTTTTCTATTGTAAACAGTTCGTATCTTGATGGTGAACAGAGCAGAATACGGCTGATAAAAGGAGCTGCAAATAATAAACCATGACCGATAGTACAAGCATTTTAAAACCGGGACCCCTTGCAGGGGCGATTTCAGGAGACGTTATTGGATCGAAATTCGAAGGAGCCTACATCAAAACAACCGAATTTCCAATACTCGATGAGGATAGCGATTTCACCGATGACACGGTGCTCACCATTGCCGTTGCTGACAGTCTGACCAGCAATAAGCCATTCTCCGACACGCTGTGGGAGTACGGACGCAGGCATCCGGACCGCGGCTATGGCGGCATGTTTATCAGTTGGCTGCAGGAAGAGCGTCCAAAGCCCTACGGCAGTTACGGCAACGGATCTGCGATGCGGGTGAGTCCTGTCGGTGCGGCCTGTCAGTCCATGGAAGATGTCCTGGAAACCGCCGGAAGATCGGCTGAAGTCACCCATAACCACCCCGAAGGTATCAAGGGTGCGAAAGCCATTGCGGCTGCTGTGTTTCTGGCGCAAAACGGCAGCTCGAAAGAGGATATCCGGAATTTCATTGTCCGCAGCTTTAACTACAATCTTGATTTCAGGCTGGATGATATCAGGGCAGGATATGAGTTCAATGCCACTTGTCAGAGAACCGTGCCGGAAGCGATTGTGGCTTTTCTGGAAAGCGATGATTATGAAAGTGCTGTCCGGTTAGCCGTTTCTATAGGCGGCGATACCGATACCATTGCGTGCATGACAGGCGGAACTGCCGGTCCCGTCCGCCGGTCATAAATACCGGAAGACGGGAATCAAAGCAGCGCATGCAGTTACTTATCGTTTGGTTTTTGGGGTTCGAGTTGGGTGTTTTGGTTTGCCATGTTCCTGGTGGTTGTGATGTCAGTTTAGAACTACTTCAGCGGGTTGGCTTCCACTGTACCCGGTACGGACTGGCCTTTGATACGATTGAAGTTTTGATAGGCACTGATACCGTGTTCGGCAATATCCAATCCCACGTTTTCGGCTTCATCGGTTACCCGTACACCAAGGGTGTATTTGATAGCTCCGAACACAATTAAGGAAAAGACGAAAGTGAAGCCAAGAACGGCAAGCGTTCCGAGCAACTGGGTTGTAAAGGCAACGTCGGCCACAAAAATACCGACGGCAAGTGTGCCCCAGATACCGGCGAAACCATGCACACTTACGGCACCAACCGGATCGTCCAGCTTCATTTTGTCCAGCATCATCACACCGAACACCATGATCGTTCCACCAACGGCACCGGAGATGGCGGCTGTCAGAGGGGTAAGCACGTCGGCGCCGGCGGTAATCCCGACCAGACCTGCAAGGACACCATTAAGGGCCATTGTGGCATCAAGTTTTTGGATGATTACATAAGTTACCAGCATAGCGGTAAGAGATCCGGCGCTTGCTCCGATGGCGGTATTAACAAATACGTAGGATACCTCAGCAGGATTGGCGCTCAGTACAGATCCTCCGTTGAACCCGAACCAGCCGAACCAGAGGAGAAACACGCCGATTGTGGCGAGAGGAATGTTATGGCCCGGAATCAGCTTGATTTCACCATTTTCATATTTCCCCTTGCGGGCACCGAGCAGCATGATGCAGGCCAGGCCGGCAAATCCACCGACGCCGTGAACCAGCGTAGAACCGGCAAAATCATAGAAGCCCATGGCGTCCAACCATCCGCCGCCCCACACCCAGCTGCCTGTAACCGGATAACAGAAAGCGAGCAGAAGAACTCCGAAAACCATAAACATGGAAATTTTAATCCGTCCGGTGACACAACCGGATACGATGGTTGCAGCCGTGGCGGCAAACATGGCCTGGAAGATATAATCAGACCAGATGGTCATGTCTTCACCATATGCCGGGGTCAGGAATGCGACCGGATCGGAAGCATCAAAACCGATACCGAGCCCTCCGAATCCGAGGAATCCGTTAAAATCTCCGGGATACATAATCTGGAAACCAACGACGGCGTAGATCAGAATACCCGAGCAGAGAATAAAAATGTTTTTGTAAATGACATTGACAACATTTTTACCCTGAGTCATTCCGCTTTCCACGGATGCAAATCCCAGGTGCATTATGAATACCATGAACGCACTGATGAGTATCCATAAATTATCAACTACAAATTTCGCATAATCTGCGGATGCTGCAAACTCCTCCATGGTAGTGTACTCGCTGGCATGTACGGCTGTACTGCCCAGCAATATGATACCGGTAAACAACGCTGCTTCTTTATATAATCGTGATGCTGTCATAATGTAATCTGTTTTTTCAGGGTTTTGATTGGACACACGCCGGCGTGGTGATGCGGACAAGGTTTACTCCGGGACACTTTCCTGCAAACCGGCGGAGTCATTGGTGGTTAGAGTGCGTGATCGTAACCGTCCGGATCACAGGCTGATGCCGAACACAAGGTGCAACAGTTCCGATTCCGGGTTCCAGACCAGCGAGGATGTCATCCCCAGATCAAAGTCTGGTGTGATTGTCATGTCGTAATCGTAAGAAAGGCCGACATTGATCAGACCAAATCCATCGGTGCCGTATTCTGCAGATTCGTATGGGGAAAAACCTGCAAAAATGCCGACAGACCGGAAATCATAACCCAGTTCTACATACATGGAATTGTCATCGTCTCCGTAAACGAACACGCCCGCAAAAGCATTAATGAAACCTTCATATCCAAGCCCCAATTCGATTGCGTGAGAGTCAGAGTCATGTGGCCAGGTACCGCCGGGACCCGGAAACGTATAATCGGTAGCAATAAAGGTGAAATCACCGGCATCTGTACCAGCCGTATATGCCACCCAGGGAGAAATTTCCTGTCCTGCCGGATTGCCGTTTGTTGCAAAAGCACCCCAGACCCCGACTTCAAACCCGCCATTGGTGTAATTCAGCTCCGGCTGAATACTGGGGGAGTCTCCGAAATCAAATCCCCGCCATACATAACGGTTCATTGCATCTACTCCGAGGCTAACCTGCGCTGCGGTACTAACGGCAGTTGAAACCATTAGCAAGAAAATGAGAAATGTAATTTTGCTGATTAGCAACTTTGTCATAGATTACTCCTGTTCTATTGGTTACTTGAGAGTGATTGATAGAATTCACAGGGGGCATCGTTTCTTCCCGGTCACGATGTTCCCCTTTTTTAACTTGCATCTGAAAGGCGCGAAAAACCATACTGACACACCCGGCTCATTTGCTTATTTTATAAACTCCGCTCCTTTCGGTGGCTAATTTATGAATATGATTTCACTAATTGCAATAATAATTTTATGCAAATTCATCATTTATAGTAATTTATATCGAATACGCATGTAAAAAGCGCTTGCAAAGTGATAAAAAAAATGTGCTTTTTTTTGAAACAGCCTGTCGCAAGAGGGCCGAACCTGAAGTTCGTCACCATTTAGCCTTTTACTTTCCATGAATAACAGCACTGCAATATCACGGATTGAAGCCCGGTTCAGGGACCAGGTGCGGAAAGACCCGAATTTGAAAAACGCTTACTTGCTTGTTCATTCCAACAAGACAGAATTATATCTCAATCTGGCAGAAGGTCCGGGAGAAAACGGCAATCCGAACCCGGATCAGCCTGTGTACATGGCCAGTGTCGGCAAGCTGTTTACTTCTGTACTTGTTGCGATACTGCACGAACTAAAGGCACTGTCCTTTGAGGATAACATCAGCCGGTATCTCGATTTCGGGCTAATGGACGGCCTGCATGTCTATAAACAGAAGGACTATTCTCAGCAAATTCAGATACGACACCTGTTGAATCAAACTTCAGGGCTGCCTGACAACTTCTACCCGTTGTTTGAAAAAATGCTTGCCGATCATAGCTTTGCTATCAGTCCCAGTGAAAGTATCGAATGGGCCAAGAAAAACCTCAAGCCATCTGCCGCACCGGGGAAAAAATCTTATTACACCGACACCAACTACTATCTGCTCGGGCTGATCGTTGAAAGAGTTTGCGGCGAGCCATTCCATGCCGTGATGAAAAGACTGATTTTTGATCCGGTCAATATGGAGCACAGCTACATGCTCCAATACTCAAAACCGGAAAAAGAGCCTGCATATAAAGAAGCCGGCTTCTATTACAAGGATACCCGCCTGAACGACATCAGGGGTTTTGCCGGTATTGACTTTTCAGGCGGCGGCGTTACAGCGCCAATGAATGATTTGCTCAAATTCATGCAGGCGCTGACAGGACACCGTTTGATATCGGAACATACCCTGGGAACCATGCTCACTGATAAAGCTCCTTTGTATCCGGGATGGGATTACGGATATGGTATCTGGCAGGTTCGTCCCATTCCAATAATCCTGCCATCCAAATACAAATCATGGGGTGTACTTGGTGCTACCGGCGCATTCATGTTTTACCATCCGGAACTGGAAGCATTCGTCATCGGAAGCTTCAATCACCAGTCATGGCAAAAAAAATGCGTACGGTTCATCTTCCGTATTATGAATACATTGCACAAGCTGCGTTAAGGCCGGAGCCTGTCATTCCACAAAACAGGATTTCAGCCAGGGATCATTGCGCATCAGATGCTCTGCTTCCGGCAGGCAGTCGCGCGAAGAAAGCACTGTGTAAAAATCCTCTTTCATTTCGGGCGCAAGACGAACGGCTTCTATCCAGTCGGACAGCTTGAAGGGATCAGACGCGATGGCATCCCAGAAGCCGGTCTTCTCGAACAGTCCGGCAATGGTTTCCGAATTCCGCTTTTGGAGCAGGCTGACAAGATAGGTGGCAACTCCGACTTGGAGGCCATGCAGAGCCGGCTTGCTCTTCAATGAATCCAGCGCATGGGAGATCAGATGTTCGCTGCCGCTTGCAGGACGTGATGACCCGCAAACGCCCATCGATATGCCATTGAGCATCAGTGCGGTTCCCAGCAGCCTGACTCCTTCAAGATCGCGCTGAGGGCGGGCAATGAACTGAAAAACCGTTGAGTCTGATAGCAATGCGGCGAAATCGTCTATTTTTGTTCCGACCGCGTGAAAAGCAAGCTTCCAGTCGGTGATCGCTGTCAGCTTGGCTACCAGATCGCCTACACCGGAAAGCCACAGTATTTCAGGCGCTTCCAGGCAGACTTCGGTATCGATCACGACTCCAAAAGGCATACTGGATGGCAGCGATTTTCGGCGGCCTTCCAGGCTCAGACTGGACTGTGGGCTGCACATTCCATCGTTGGATAGTGACGTTGGAATAGATATATAAGGCAAGCGGCTCAGGAACGAGACATATTTGGCCGTATCGAGCGCCTTGCCACCGCCATATCCCAGGATAGCCCGGGTCCCGGAAGGCAATTTCGTAAAAAGCTCCCGGGCCTGCTCGAATGAGGCTTCTTCAACGGCCCGTTGATTCCTAACCGAAATCTGTTCGGCCTCAAGACCTTCACGAAGTCGCTGCATTAAATTCGTTTTCAGATCACTGCTGTGAAGAATCACGACATCCGTAAAATCATTTCGGCGAGCGTATATCCCGACGCGTCCGGCAGCTCCGGCTTTGATTCGGACAAGGCTGGGTATGTCTATTTGGGTGTGTTGCATATGTATGCTGACCGATAAATAAAGATTATCTCTGATCCAGAAGCGTATCTGCTATTTGTTTCCAGTTATTAAAATAATGGAAAGGACGGCCTTTTCCAGTGAGGTAATCGGCCAGAATGCCGCGGGCGAACAGGCAGTCTCCACTGACAATCATTGCAGCCTCAATATCGGGACGGCCGTCTCCGGCAAAGGCTGCCTGCGGATCCTGCGAAAGGGCCCTGCGGACGATCGCTTCTTTATCTATACCCTTTTCGGGATCATAATAGGGTGAGTTCGTTGGCAAGGTCAGCTCCAGGCCGTTTTCGGGAGTATATGTGCCGGGATTGGCATGCACTTCCAGATCAAGCCCTGCTTTGTACAGCAACCGCTCGATGTACCACTCACATCCGGCGGAAGCAACGATAATCTTCCATCCGGCAGCTTCAAGTCTGGTCACGGAATCACGGAGTGTCAGGTCAAGTTCCATACGGGCCAAGGCGTTTCCCATACCCTGGTGATCCGTCCGGATTGCACCGAAAATGGATGCCATTGCCTCAGAGTGAGATAATTTTCCGTCCAGATAATCCTGCCAGTAATCATGGTCTGCAGCCGTTGGCAGATGCCGGCGGGCCATATCAAAAAAGTCGTATCTGGTCATGGTGCCGTCAAAATCTGAAACCATGATCCTTTTGTGGTTTTCCGGAGGATTGCGGGGCATTTTTCTTTAATTTTCCACTAAAATGGCACCTTTGTCGTCCGGAAACAAGGTTTTTTCACATCCTGTGGCCTGATTAAATGATTGCGTACCTGGCAGTAATACTCTTTATGAAGTTCTGGATCTGAATCACCTCGAAGCCTCTTTCCGGTACACCACTGAAACTCAGTCTATATATGCGTAAAAGCGTGTGAGTGTTGAAATGCACCCGGCTCATTCCCACTGCCTTGCCAGCTGCAAGCGCCGCATCTCACCTGAGTCAATCATCTCCTGCAATCGCTTATTTCGTTCCGGGGATTTGCTGGTAAAGTGCCAAGCGCCGCAAAACTCACACTGGTACACGTTCTGCGGCCCCTGATCAGGAGTAAAGTTGCGGTGAATGTGTATATCAATCAGCGCCGTCTCTGCGAGAACCTTTGTACTGTAACTGTTTTTTCCTGTCTGACACCTCATAAAGCTCAATATGAAAAAGAGTTTGCCGGTTTTGTTCTCTGCCGCCGTGAAGGTATCCAAGTATAAAAAAAATATCCCTTTCTTGCTGATGGAGATGCAAAGCCGGATTTTTTTGGCTATCATCCACCCCCAAACATGAAATGCGGGCCATCTGGCTGACGACCGTTTTCGGACTGGACTGGCCGGCCACCGGACAAACCGCATCACAACAGGAATCATCGCTGCGTGAAATTATCCGTCAGGCGGATGAGCACGGCATCAACGCCGTCTTTTTTCAGGCAGTTTCGCGGTCCGATGCCTTTTATCCGAGTGAGCGGCTGCCGTGGGCGCCCTGGCTGACCGGAAGTGCCGGGGAAGATCCGGGATGGGATCCCCTGCAGGTTGCCGTCGAAGAGGCTCACAAACGGGGCATGGAGCTGCATGCCTGGTTCAACGTGTTCAGCATCGGCAACGAGGCGACCGACATCAGTGAAAGCGCCGAGCCGCTGCATGTTCGCTTTACCCATCCCGAATGGGTGGATACGGTTTTTGTGGATGACGGTGCCGACCGGTACTGGCTGAATCCCGGCCGCCCGGAGACCCGTGAATGGGTGATTGAGAATATTCTGGAGATCGTGGAAAAGTACGACGTGGATCCGATCCAGGATCATACCCATGAGTCGATGGATTTTGCATGGATGCTGAACGACTGGATGGTGCACCGCGAGGGCCGGCATGTGTACGCCGGGCTCGGGACTTACATCGAAGAAGTGCAGGATGAGCTCCCTCGTCAGATCGATACTACGCGGGCGATTGGAGCGCAGGGACATGCGCATTTTCGGCAGGCGTTTCTCCGGGAGCAGGACCTTGATGGACGATATGATACGCCTGCGCTTGTCCCTCCGATACCATGGATTGGGGATGAGCCGCCACCGGCGCCGGTTGAACTGGCGGCTGAGAGGGATCAAGGGTCGGAGGAGCAGGCATCCGCTCACCGAAAGGTGCACCTCACGTGGGATAAACCCGCGATAGGACGTGATCCCGATCCCTTTCTGCGGTTCGCCATTTACAGGGTGCCGCACGGGAGCTATTCGGATATTTCCGGCGTTATTTCCGATCCGCGGAACCTGGTTTATGTGACCGGGCAGACCGAATATCTCGATCATATTCCCTCGTCCGGTCATGAAGAGTTCGATTACCTGGTCACCTCACTCACGCGCAATCACATCGAGGGTGATCCCGCGATGGCGTCGGTCACGGTTACCTCAGCGGATGAGGAGCCGGAGGTTGTTCAGGAGATTTCGCGGAAGATGACACTGGTGCATTGAGGAATATTATGCGAAGATAAAGCTGCATATGATCCCTTCACTGGCCGGAAAGAACAGTTTATATACAGTAGATTCAATAATAAAGAAAGGAAATGGTTTAAGTATTGGTAACAAAACTGGTAATACCATATCAAAAAAAACCCGTCAAGCAACTAAATAGCAATTACTTGACGGGTTATCAAGGTGGGCCCGGAGGGACTTGAACCCCCGACCAATCGATTATGAGTGAATGGATTTTTCCTATTTAATGACTAAATACATCACTTTTTTATAGATATATCACCACTTTCGTCACCACTTATTTGCTTTTGTGTGAATAATTATTCCCAAAAGATATCCAATGTCACGCTTGGTTCTGCATTCATGCTGAAGAATGGATTTGGTTTTTAGGAAGCAGATTAATTTTCGTGATTTCGTCTGCTGGAATTAACCCAAGCGATATACTCACCCCCCCCGGCGTGTAATAAAGATAACAGCTAGAAGATATAATGATCCTTTAGATCCAGGAAGCCGAAATATCCGGAGATGTAGGGTCACTTACTTATCTGATAAACTTTTCATCATTTAATACGCAGTCTCGGCCTCGGCTTTGAGTTCTGCAACCTCACGTTTAAGTTCCTTGATTCTGCTTGCTAGGTCACGAACCTGTTGATCCCGTTCACCAAACATATTCCGTAATTCCTGATATTGCAACTCCATTTCAGAGATTACTTTTTCCAAGTTTTCTATCTTTTCTTCGTATTTATATTTCTCATACCAGCGCTCGTCGTACTGTCCTTTTGCCCAAATTCCCGTTATGATGCTCACACCTACGGCAATACCAGTGCTGATTTTATAAGCGATTACTGGAATTGCTGGAATTATTGGTAACATAGCTTTACTCCATTATTTTAGATTAGAATTAAGTTTTTTCTCTTATGACATTGCCGCCTCAAAAATCCGATCTGTTTCTTCACATTCGCTCCTGATCACATCAGCCATCTTATCAATATGATCAAGTCTTATTGCCAGTGATTCGGCCTTTTCGAGGTTTTTATGAAATTCAAGCCGAATATTCCGATCGGCTTCTCTTACCTTGGTGATAACCCAACGGCCCCCAAGTTGCGCACCCACGAGTATAGGAACACCAGCTAACCCTAAAGGAGAAAGTACCAGCGGTAACAGGTCCAATGCTATCTTCAGGGAACCACCGGCCATTGCGTCAGCTCGTGAGATTTCCCCATTCTGTACTGCCTCAACTTCGGACTGTATGTCCATGCCAATTGCCAAAAGACAAAAACCAACACCAACACCCTGCTGAGCAATTATTTTTGCTGACTCGGGTGGGATATTCTGGGTCATGCAGATGTGATAAATTCCTGCATCTGCAAGTACACCACCTGCGCCGAACAAACCACCCTGAATTGCCGCTTCACCAATCTCGGCGCCATTAATTTCGCCATCTGAAGCAGCTTGCGTGATCAATGATACCACGGCAGCTGAAGCCGCCGCTAATCCCATACCTCCGGCCATTCTGGTGGTGACTCCCTTCCACTGATATGCACGTGCGATATCTTCACGAAATTGCATCAGCTTCGAACGCGTAACGGGATCCAGTTCATCAGTGGTGTAACTTTGCAAATCTTCATGCAATTGCTTGGATCGGGAATCCAGTTCTCGAATACCTCGCAGGCGTACTTTTGCCTTCTGAAGTTTTAAAGCCTGGTGTTTTGTAAACGCATCTTTTGCAATCCGTGGTGTACCATCCTCATTGACGAACCGGGCGTCAACATACCCGATTTTGCCATACCCCGGAGACTTTGTCATTTCCACCAATTTTTTGGAAATATAGGCGCCCGAACCTGTTTTTACCTGCCCATTTTGTTTCGTAATCAGCATCCCATCATTTGTTCGGAATCTAAAAATCAGGTCTTTTTTACTTGCCTGGTCCGGAGATAACCGGATATCTCCAACATTTTCTGCAATTTTTAGAGGCGGGTTGGTAATTTGAGCATCTCCTCCCGCATGCAGAACCTTATAATCATGGACAGCAACAACTTCTGCTGTTTTTCCGCATGGATTAACGCCCCCAATGAGACTTTTTAGACTCTTTCCATTGGTGACCATTTGTTTACAGGTGATGGGTTTCAAGCCGTTTGGCAATCCGGTACCATTCCCTAATGACGTTGCAGCTTGACCAGCATCACGTGAACCATGTGCAGCAATTGGGCTTGTTTGACGAAGTGCTTCAGCAAATATTTTTTGCTGATCAAGAATGCCTGGATCAGTAACCGGATTTGCAACACCCCGAGTTGATGATAGGATAAAACTGCTACTTGCGGCAGTAGCTCCGGCGTTGGTTTCTTTTTTTCGTAACCGTGTTCCGGAATTTTGAGATGAATTGTCTTTTGAATAAGCCATAAGGCCTCCATGTCTAGCATTATTAAGAAGGTAGGCTCCCTCTTTTTTTAAGCTGGAGGCCATTTCCTCCCTTAACCACTTTGGTTAAGTTCTGAAATGTCGTATGTGTCGAAACGAGTCAGATGGCTAATTTTTTTAGCGATCGCTTCTGCTATGTAAGGTACTTATATCAATAGAACACAGAATTCATGATATTCGCAAGACGCTTCCTATAAAATTTGAAAAATCTAATTCAATTAACATTCAGAATTATGATTTTACCCATGTCGATCTTTTTTAAAAAAATCTTTATAACAAAGCGTCACAGTGATTTCATTAGAGAACCTGCCTAAGCAAATCAAAATTCAAAAATATGAGCGTGATTTCGATAAGCATAACGCCCGAATTCAAAAGCTTTACTGGCAATTCGCAATCATGTACCTGGCTCATTGTCTGAGAGCACAAGAAAAGCCCGATGCCGACTTGATTTCCAGAACCTACCGTTCGACATTTTTCGAGTCTGAAAAATTGTTTTACGCCATTCTTGAAAAATTCAATGGCCTGGACACATCCGAGGTTTACGCAACCATTGTCTCAGACTCCCAAAAAGAGCTATTGAGCGAATATAACCGCTATTTCTGGCAAATTTTAAAAGCGGTGCAATCATTTCTTAAGCAGTCTAACATTGATTTCAGGTATCTGGATCCCGAGTCTGCCGAAATGATAGATTTATCGATTGTCGATAAGCGCCAACCACACTTGGAACCCGTTTCCAAAAATCTAAAGCGATTGCTTGATGCCGGTAATTACGCCTACACAAACAACATGGTATTTATCGACAGAAAGAATAATCAAATACCCCGAAATTTACGAATGGCGCTTAGTGAGAGCGCTGAGAAGCTGATGATGGCAGATATGGCACTTCAGGCGATACAGTATCTGAAAGACTATTTGCTTTTGGGTCAGGAGTATTTCAGCCCATATATCAATGTGAAAGGTCCCAATCAAGCAGTCACAGACGCTATGGGCTTGGATCCCAAGCTGAACAATGAACCATTGGCAAGGCTGAACTACCATATCCGGCTAAAATATCGCGATCATGCTGGTGCCCAGTTCAAAAAGGAGTCCATAGCCAAAGCATTACGGAGGTATTTTGAAGAATAAAAGCGCCCTGTTAACCCTGGAACAGGCCCAATCAAACATTTCGTCTTTTAAATGGGAGCGTTATCAGCGCGACTTTGAGCCAGAGCCCCCCCACCTCAAAGAAGTGTATTGGACAATCGTAGTGCGCGATTTGCTCTCCATGAGTGAAGAGGACTGGAAAACCTTTCCGGATAGATTCTACCGCTCATTTCTGGGCACTTTCTATAGAGCGAATGAAATGAATCTCAGACTGATGAATAGTTTCTCCGGTATTAGCGGATTTGAGTGGCACGAAAAAAAATCCAAGCTGAAAAGTTGGGATGAACGGCTGGGCAAGATCGTATCGTCGGAAGTGATCATCCTGCGTGAAAATATACGTACCCATTATCAGACCGGTAACATACACAAGATTGAACCGAAGGAATCGATCCCCCTTCGTCAGTTTGACCATTACCACAAACAGCTGGCTCAACGGGTTTCTGCCTTCCTATGTAATCATATCAGATATCAGGGACAGGAGCCCCATAAAAGGACTCCCGAGGAAGTGCCCCCCGAAATCAAAGTAGAAAAGCCGGTTATCGCCGAGTTGCAAAAACGTGCAGATACCTTTGTGCGAGCCAATGCCACGCGCAGTATTATCAATCATATTGAGCAGTATTTTGGCTCACCTGACACGCTTATCCACGATGAAAAAAGAACGGCAAGCTACCGTGCTTCCACAGAAGCAACCCGGCGTGTTTTCACTGCATACGTCAAGGTAGCCGGACCAACCCAGGCATATAACGACCTTGTCACCGAACGCCCCAAATGCAAACGACTCAGTGTCCAGGCTCTTACTGACATCATCATAAACAGATACCGCGACCAGAACGGTGATGAACTAAAACGCAACTCGGTAAGAAAAGTCATTCTCAGCATCAGGAAAAAGGAATCTTAGCGCGATTCTGCAGAGCCTTTTTTTGTTGATAAAGCTTGGGTAACTCCAAGCTTGCCCATCTCTTCCATTCCGCTGGAACCCATTCTGCTCCATTAAGCCGCTGACTCACGCCTAACCCGGGCTATCCTGACTCTAATTTTTGGAAAATCAGGGACAGTAGACAGGTATTCAGTGACTACTCCCTGTATAGCGAGGCTTTCTTGGTTTCTTCGTGGCATGGCAATAATGCCACGTAATCTAAAAAGCTAAAAATGGAACATATAGATATAATTAACAAGAAGTTAGACGCCATACTTTCATCTCTGGGCGTTTCGCCCGCCAAAGGCAGTAAATATTTAACAGCCAAACAGGTCGAGGCCGAATTCGGCATCAAGGCCCAGACATTACGCAACCGAAGCAACCTGGAATCATCTCACAAACGATTCATCCCGTCTGTTCGCCTCAACGGCGGGAGACAGAAATACTTCGAGCGGAAAGTACTCCAACGGATGATCAACACACGGGAGGAGCGCGTATGAAGACACTTGAACTGAAAATCAAGATTAGCGACACCGAAGCTGGCGTTGCTGTAAATTCAAAAACTATCAGAAGTGCCGGAGACCCCAGCTGGAGCTTTTTGCAACTCTACGAAATATCAGCAGGCGATGTTTCCTACCACACCCGGATCACCGAAGCTGCTCCGAATAACTCGCAAAAACAGCTTTATATCGATGAAGCAACCGCCCATAACCTGGGACTGAATGACGGCCAAAACACCTCGATTATGCTGAGCAAAGCTCCAAAAGCGACCTACATCCAGGTTGAGGAAAAAAAAGCTCGAGACGGCAAAGAATCGAAACATGAGCTTGTCCCTGGAATCCAAGTCAAGATTGGCCAAACCTATACCTATGAGCAGCAGGCGGTCACTGTCACATCCTGCGATCCTGATGGCGGCTACGTGGCAGATGATACCGTCATTGAAGTTCTAGGCCAGCGCGATGGCAAGCCAACCCCCTCAAGGCAAAAGGTCGGTGCCAAGGTTGGAAAGTCGGCAGAAGAAGGGTTCTCCTCGCTTATCGGTATGCACGATGTGATTGAAAAAATCCGCAGTCGCATTCTGCTTCCGATCCAGAAACCGGAGCTGGTAAAGCAATACTTGGGATCCCCTTTGAAAGGAGCCATCCTGAACGGGCCTTACGGGGTGGGAAAAACAGCTCTGGTCAGAGCGATCGCCAAAGAAGCGGGAATACCCCTGATTCAGGTTTCGTTGACCCAGGCACTGAACCCAGGCAATATCTACGAAATCTACAAGCACGCTTCCAGTGAGCCAAACGGGGCCTTCGTTTTCTTCGACGAGATAGACACTGTTGCTCCAAGAGACGCCGACGGGCTGCTCCGTCTCGCTGTCACGGCCATTCAGGAGTGCATGGACGGCTATAAACAATACCCCGGGGTTGTTACACTGGCCGCCACAAACCATCTGGGCAATGTCGCTGAACCCCTGCTTCGGGGTGGCAGGTTTGATGAAATCATTGACCTGAAGCTTCCTGATCAAAACGGCCGAAATGAGCTGTTCAAGCACTTCACAAAAGGCCTGAAAATAAAAAAGGGCATTGATTATGATCGCCTTGCTAGTATTACCAGCGGATATTCCGGGGCTGATATAGAGTCGGTAGTAAAGCAGACAGGCTCAGAAACCTTAAGTAAAGCCACTCATGATGACCCGGGCGCATTTATTACCCAGCAGTCCCTGGAAACCTGCCTGAACAGCCACGCACCCACTGGTGAACGAAATATGGGGGTTACCAATCCCAAGTTCTCTTTCGACGACCTTTTCGGAATCGAAAGGCTGGTAGCAGAAATCACACCCATGCTGGATTTGGTCAGTGGCAAAAGGCGGAGTACCCTATCCAACGTAAAAAACGTACCCATGCTGCTTTACGGACCGCCGGGTACGGGAAAAACCAGCTTTGCACAGGCAATAGCCAAGTACCTTGAGGTGCCCTTTGTTGCCCGCTCGGCAGGGTCTTTCAAAAACAAATACGTTGGCGAGTCGGAGCGAAACGTCAGAGAGTTGTTTGGCTTGAGCCGCACCTATGCTCCACTGGTCATCTTCATCGACGAGATTGATGCCCTGGGTTCTCGAAGAGGAAGCGGTGACCCCCACGGTGATCAACTACTCAATGAGTTCCTTTCTGAGATGGACGGTGTGGCTGGCAATAATGGTGTTTATATCATCGGTGCCACCAATCGGCTGGAGATGCTGGATGAGGCATTGCTGTCTCGTTTCTCTTATCAAACCGAGATGGCATTACCCACCAGTGACGAACGTCAGCAACTGCTCGAGGGGCTGTTTGGAATGCTTCCGGACGAGTTAGTGGAGATCAACTTCGCCGAAATAGCCAACAGCACCCGTGGCTGGTCACATCGCGATTTAGCCGGAATGGTTAACCTTTGCCGGATGAACTATGACTTGAGTAAGGTAAAACGCTTTACCACAGGGTATCTGAAATCATTGACTGGCAGCGACAACAGCCCTACTATACCAGAACCTTCCACAAACGGAGTACACAGATGAAGTCAGCATACAACTTCTATAATCGACACATTGCCGGGTTGAGCCCGGAAACTGCCCTTGGACAAAGATTTCCCCTTCGGGGGAAGTCTCCCTTCGGGGACGGATCCATCGAAATCAGTGAGAAAGGTGATTTTGTCTGCCGGGCTACCGGTCTGAAGGGCGACGCCATATTCTTCCTTCAAGAACTCTATCCCCTGCTCACCACTAAAGGCGCAGAAAAAGCCATCGAAGTAGAAAGTGATGAAACTTCGGAACTGGATCCAGCATTAATCACCGACAGGCTTAAAGCGTTTCGCGAGGATGAAATAGCTGTTGCCTCGTTAAGGGATCAATCCGGGGTTTCCGCAGGTTTGCTGCGAAAGATTCCCGTATGGGCCGATCACGACGGCAAAAGTCTAAACGCAGTCCAGTTCAGCAAGAGCGGGAATCCGATATGCGTGATCCAATGGCAGCTTGACGACAGACACGAATCGCTGACCGGAATTCCAAGGTTAGACCCTGAACCATCAGCCAGCAAAATCTGGTTTGTCGAAAATCCACTGGAAGCCTACGCATTGCGACTCAAACTGAATGAACCCGTATATATCCGGCCGAACCATGAGTACCTTGACTATGGTGATTACCAGAAGTTGACTGCTGACAAGCATGTGGTACTGCTGAGGCACTATGAGCATGGAAACTGGGAGTACAGCAGCTTCCCGCTGCTGGAGAAACTTCTCCAGTGGGATAGCAAATGCCAGTCCATAACCATTGAGCATTTGACCGGTGGTGAGTCCCTCCTATCATGGATCACATCCGATGAAAACAAAAAGAAGCTGCTTGCAAAGGCCGATGGCAGCCAGACGGACCAACCCCACTATGACCGTGATACCTATCATGAGTTTATCGCAAAGACCGGAACGCAACCCATGTTCAGCCCGCAGGATTACCAGGGCGATCGATACTGGTATAAAATCAACGACGGGTCTTTTGTGCATTCCAATCCGATTAATATCTGTTCTCAGAAAGAGCTGCATGACAATTTCGGTATAAAAGCCGATGGAGGGGCGAATGATCAGATACGACTTTCGAGAGAGTCGATCCTGAATATTGACGTATCTGTGGGACAGCTGCTGCCACGGAACACCTTTATCCAGCTGAAGAGGTTTATTTCAGATTACATATACTTTGAACATAGGGAATTAGCCTCATTGCTTGCCCTTTGGATCATGGGAGGATATGTCTACCGCCTTTTTACAGCATATGCCTATTTGCATCTGAAAGGGGATAAAGGTACGGGCAAAACGACACTTCTGGAACTTATAGCACTGGCCGGGTTTAATGGCTTACTTGAGTCGCAATCCACAAGGGCCAGTATCACTGACCAGGTGGACAAACTCGGCTGCACTCTCTGCCTTGATGAATTTGAATCCTCGTCACTGGGAACCGGGGATGACTACACTCAGATGCTTAAAGGAGGGTATAAAAAGGGAGGCAGCTATTCCAAGAAATCCGGAAACAAATCGGTCCGACTGGAAACATACTCACCAAAGGTTCTCGCGAGTATAGATCCCATTGGCGATGAGGCACTTAAAAGCCGCACCATACCTATGACCACAACGCTCGTTCCAAAATCAAAACCGGTCAATCTCTGGAATCCTGACAACAGCTTGGTGCAAAGAAGAGCAGATATCATTCGAAATGGCTGTTATGCCCTGGGATTGTACCATCATATTGATATCGCCCGGCTTTACAATAGAGTGCCTATGAATATAGAGCTGCCCAGCGAAGGGATATTGAACAGTAGAAAACGAGAGGTTGTCGCGCCACTGATAGCTATTGCCCAGCTGGTTGACACCGGCCACCATCCGCAGGCTGAAACAGAGCTGATGCAGGCAATTGAGATTGCGTGGGATGCTGAACACGCCGCGCAGGCCACTAATGAAAAACTTCTTAGCGATATACTCAGTAAGTGGAATCACGAGGCGGACTTTAAACAATACAAAACCAAAGATTACATCACCTGGATTGATAACGGATGCTGGAGTAAGTCCAGCCTATCCAACCACCTTGGTGGCAAAAGCAACGTGCTGAATTGGCTGAGCCAGCTAGCGGGAGTGAAGAAACAAACTATATACATAAATAAGGAGTTCGGAACGAAGAGCTGCACCGGATTTCCAGAGAATCTAAAAATCAACGGCAAGCCATTTAGAGACTGGTTTAGCCGATAATCGCCGATTACAGTCTAATAGAGCCTATTCTAAAATCCTAAACGATCTAAATAAAATAACCCAAAACGATATATTCAGGGGAAATCAGCTGATAACTTATTGTGTGAGCGCAGGTTTTCCCCTGTTTCGTTTAGAATCCTTAGAAATTTAGATCCGGGCCTAAATCTACTTCATGTAGCTATGAAGGCCGGTTTTATTCTAAAAATTAAAATAAAACTTAACTGGACCGGAATTTAGATTTCGGGCTCCCCCTCCCTTCATGCACCCAATCTCAACACGCTTTACTTGTCAGCACTACCTGCCCGTATGACACGCCGCTCCTTTTATCTTTCCGCAAAACGCTCCTCAAGCCCGGCAACATAAGCATAAGCAGCCTTTTTCATCTGTCTGATCACTGTTTTACAGTTATCAGCCAAATCATGCATCCTCACAGCTTGGTTATCTTCATCATCCCAGGAATTTCTCTCTATGTCCATGGTTATGGCGGTTAGTGCCTCCACACTCCAATTCTGGATCATCTCATTCGGACAACTTTTGATGTGTTTGAGCTTTTGCAATGCATTTTGTCTTTGCCTGGAAAACAGTTCACTATCGGAATGATTTGAAAACTCGTAATAACTCCGTTTATCCGAGTCCGTTAGATCCATCATGCACAATTCCAGCCAAAGCAGATTATCATAATCCTTTACTAATCGGGCCAGTCGTATGGCCAAAGTCATACAACGTGTTATATCAACTTCTGAATTGTCATGCTCTTCATAAAACTCAAAAATCAGCTTTCTAAAGGTGGTATTAAACGTCCGTTTATTCATTACCCGTTATGTGGTTTTCGACAGGTCTAAGCGCCAAATCAAAAGTGAAAATTATTACCCCCAGCAACGCTATCCGGAAGAGCTCCAGATGATTTACTGTTTCGTGATCTTCAAAGAGTTGCCCCGCAAAAAGACGGTCGGCTTTGTTGAAAACAACATCCTTGATGATTTCAGACAGATTAGGCCGGCGGCAAGTATGCTCCATAGACTGCCTATCAAAAAAGGGCATGTTTTGATAGGCCCGTAAGAGCCAGTCTGAACCATGATTTATCAGATGAAAACTGATCTGGCATATTGCATTACGTTCTTGACGAGATCGCTTATTCAAAAACCGATTATTCCGGACCACGCTGGAGACTGTCTCCATGCTGAGCATCTCAGCGCTCTGGTTATATCCTTTAATAAGGCTGGTGTCCCCGGCGACAACCCGATGTTGAACAGGTATTCCAGAGTTCTCGCAGTATGACAGATAACTGGTTTTGACGTAGTGCCAAATTTCACCGGAATTATTAAATGCGCCGATCTTCTCCCTCAATAGGGAATCCCGGTCCGCCTGATCAGACAAAGTTGCCAAAGTGCGCTGAAACTCCCTGTCGGTGTCAGTGGAGGCAACCTGTTCCGGCACAGGTGTGTTCTTCAGTGTTTCTCTGATGTGAGTCAAGAAGTCCGGTGTTATCCAGGTCATAGGGAACAATATTTATAATACATGAAAACCCAATTCAATAATAGGTTTCAATATAAATATGAAAAAAAGTGATTTTTATTGAAAATAAACTTGACTACTCCACAATCTTGGAATAGATTATATATAGATGATTTAATAATTATTTATTAAATAACTAAGTAAATATTGTAATAACACAATAAAATAATAATAAGTAAACTATGAAAGAAGAAACCTATAAAAAATGAAAAAACATCCCTTCTGTTCTAAAGGATAAACCGCAGTGGGTATTGAGAGACGTAAAGAAAGTACCTTATCAACCAAATGGTCAGCCTGCCAAATCCAACGATTCGGCTACATGAAGTACTTTTGATCAGGTTGTTGACGCTTTTGATAAGCAAACCGGGCGCTTTGCTGGAATTGGTTTTGTTTTGAGCCACGAAGATCCTTTTCTGGGACTTGATTTAGATGGTTGCCTGATCAATGGCAATATATGCCCTTCTGCCCAGGCAATCATTGATCAGTGCGATTCCTATACCGAGATTTCGCCCAGCGGGGAAGGCATCCGCATTATCGGCACAGGAAAGATTCCTGTAGGCTTTGACAATAAATACGATATGACTGGTGATGGATTCAAAGCCCTTGAAATATATGATAAGCTCCGCTACCTGACCATCACCGCAGATGTTCTCGGAGAGCCCCGGGAAATCAAGCCCATCGACCTGAATAGAATAACCTTGCCTCAAAGCAAGTCCGCAGATCCCGGGAAAAAAAGTAAGCCATTGGGCATGGCAAACCACGAACTGCTACTCAATCGCATTCGAGCTGACAAGGAAGGCATGAAGTTCACGATGCTTTATGATCACGGGAGCTTGGTTGATTACGGGGGCGATCAAAGCCGGGCGGACATGGCCCTGGTAACCATTCTTGCCAAATGGACCAACTTCGATCCCGTGCTTCTGGATCAACTCTTCCGCGGTAGCGCTCTGATACGTGAAAAGTGGGATAAAGTCCATCATGCAGACGGGTCAACATACGGGGAAATGACTATTCAGCGTGTACTGGAAAACCGGCCCATATTCCACAAAAACGAAATCGAGGGTTTTCTGCGCTTCCACTATGATTTTCAATTCAATGTGGTTTTGGAACGGGTAGAAATGCGCAGGCGTGGTGAAGAGCAATGGCAGATCGTGGATGACTATGAATTCAATTCCATTCACCGACATATACAGAACAAAAGCGGACAGATTGGCCATCAGGCATTGCACGGGATATTGCAATCTGACTTTACCCCGAAGTTCGATCCTTTCATGGAATATTTCACCAAACTGCCCAAATGAGACGGGACCACCGACTACATCGGCGAGCTTGCCTCCAAAGTAAAAACCACGGATCAATCGTATTGAGAGTTTTGTCTGCGCAAATGGCTTGTTGCTTTGGTGGCCAGTGCCATTGATCCCAATATAGTACCGCATCAAGTTTTGCTGCTGAAGAGCAAGCAAGGAGAAGGGAAAAGCACCTTTTTTCAAAATTTCATGCCAAAACAACTGGAGAATTACATGTACAGTGGAACACTTGATCCGACAAACAAGGATACCATGATTCATTTATCAGAGTGCTTGATTATCAACCTTGATGAACTGGAAACGCTGACCAAGCACAAAGAAGGAGCGCTGAAGGAAATCATCACAAAATCCGAAATCCGCATCCGTAAAGCCTATGGCCGGTTTTCATCAAAACTGATCAGGCGTGCCAGCATGTGTGGATCGGTCAACCATACCAATATTCTGCATGATAAGACCGGTAGCAGACGGTTTTTAATCCATGATGTCGAATCAATCGATTACCAAAATATGAGTGATATGGACCCGGTCTATGCCCAAGCCTACGCTCTGTATCGAGAGGGATTCCGTTTCTGGTTCGATACCGAGGATAATAAGAAGGTGCAAGAGCACAATAGCAGGTTTGAGGTTCAGACGGTGGAAGAGGAACTGTTGCTTGAACATTTTGAACGCGCTAAGCCCGACCAACCAAGGGCTGAGAGGCTAAGGGCGACACAAATACTTGAGTGTATGCACGGAGGGGATCTACCCACTGGTGCCAACTCTGCCTCTATTCGCCTCGGGCAAGCACTGAATAAACACGGGTATCATTCAACCAGGAAAAATGGAAGCACCTACTGGTGAGTAATTGACAACACCCCTGAGTATGGAAATAAGAGCAGGCTATTCAAATAAGACAAAGGAACGGTAGTGGGCGGTAGCTAAGTGGTAGGGGACAAATTGTAAGAGACCCCTACTATTAAACTACTGAATAGCAATACATTAAATAGCCTGGTAGGGGGCGGTAGGGGTTATTTTGCCAAAAAAGATAAACGAAAAGAATAAATACAAATTTAAAAGTTTGAGTAAAGTACCCTCTACCCCCTCTACCTATTACATGTGTCCAGCAATCAGGGTCACCCCCAACTTACCAAGTTCTTAAAAAGGAAAACGACAAATAATTTATTATAGAGGATTAAAAATGAGAAATACCAAAAAGCGCAACTATCCCAAAACACGTAAAAAGCGTGACACGTCCTACTCTGAGACATATCGATTAGTTCAAGAGCATGGACTGAAAACAATTCATCAAATCTGAATCAAGAAAGGAATGTATGGTACCGGCTGTGAGCTTGCTACCAGTCCCTACATTATCCGTTACATGGCACAAAAACACGGGTGAAAGCGACCCGCAGAACTGGTGCCGGTTCTTTTAAAAGGGGTGCAGTCGGGCAAAATGCCCGCTCATCATTACAAAACACTTGATTTCAGTAACATTAAATAACAATACGGAGAAATAGAAAATGAATATAAATCAATCAAAAAAAATGAGCTTTAGTGGCTTTTTTAAATTTCTGGGCTTTAAAAGGTCGAAAGATTTTCGAATAAAGGACTACAATGAGGAACCTGTTTTTTACCGACAATTGCCCGATGAACGATATTTGGTTTTTTCCCGCACTAAAACAGAAAAGCCGATAAAGGAACCAATATTTGATGCTTTTGTTGTCGAGCTCTCAAGTAAAGCAGAGCCTGTATTTGGTCGTTCTGAAGTTAAAGCTATGGAACCTTTTATTGAGAATGTGAAGCTGCCCAAACATATCACTCCCATTCGAAGTCTTTTTGATGGAACCGCAGTTGATATCGTTAAAAAAGAAATCCAGGAAGAGGAAAACAAACCAAAACCCTTGGACCGCAAAACGTGGGTAGCCATAACGCTTGAGTACCTTGAGGCATGTGGTTTCAAGCAGACAAAAGACCGGAACTTAAATTATCGAAAAGGTGCGCGATGTTATTATAAAAAGCTTCCAGATGGGAGGTATTTGGTATTTTATCATTTTTGCCACAATAAGCCATTCCATTTACAGTGTTTTGATCCTATCATCGTGAATATAAAAGGTCAACCAAAACAGGAGTTTGGTGATTCCACAGTTAAAAGCAAAGAATGGCTGGTCATAGATTATCATCCTGAACGGGACCGACCTTATATTGATGATCTGTTAGCGGGCAAAAAAGTGTCTTGAATAAATGGTAAATGGGTCTACAAATAATTTCCATCATTCTTATCAACTTAGCACCCCTTTGTAGATATCGGATTTTGGGGTTTATCAAAAAAAAGTTAAATCTGATCTTTAGAAATCAAATAGGGTCCACTATCCCCCTATCTGGAACAGGATACGATCCCTCAAAGAGTTAAACCCAGCAAAGCAGCACAGGGAATCGGGCCTGAAAATCCGATTCTCAAAATTTTTTTTGGGGATTTTTTTTTGACCCCATAAAGAGATTTTCAATAATCCTGTGTAAAAACTATACGGGTAGCTCCCCAATGATATGACCTGCGATTTGCCGAATCGAGAAATGCGGATCTGAAATGGTCAGGAATGACTGGACAGCATGAGGATTTTCATTTTGGTTTCAAGCTGCGGCAGCCGTGACCTCATATGTAGGCAGCTCAACGTCCCGGATTGCCCTGCACCAGATTCCAGTCCACCCAGGCGTCCATCTGTTCCACAGAATTGGGGTGCAGCAAAATCTCGAGGTTGCGGTCCAGCAGGAACATCGACGGGATGTTTTGCACATGATAATCCCGCGCTATGGGACTGCTCCGCCGCTGCAGGTCGCTTGTGCTGATGAAGGGCTTATTGGACACAAATTCGTCGAAGGACTCGGGCGTATCGTCCAGGCTCACCAGCACCACCTCAACGCCCTCGCGTTTCCAGACAGGATATTTCTCCGTGAGTTCGGGCATCATCGCCCGGCAATCCGGACACCATCCGGCCGCGAAAACCAACAGAATGTAGTCGGCATCCACCTCGCTGAGGCGACCGGCCGCAACGTCCTCTGATTTGTACGTTTTGGAAGTAAAAACAATTTCCGGGGCAGTGGCTCCGATTCGAACCGTGCGATAGGTTTCCAGCCTGTCTGAGAGGCGAGAGGTCAGGATGTCACTGTGGTGATCAAGCAGGCTTAGTGCCAGGTGTTCGGCCGAGGGGAACAGGCTCCGGCGTTCCAGCAGGTCGAACAGGTGTTCTGCGATTTCATTGAGTCTGGCCGGATCTGCCGACAAGTTCTCGATCATGATATCAATGGAGATGTTCAGTTCCACGAAGACGGAGTCCAGCGACCGGCCGCTGTTTTCAATGAGCCAGACATGGCTCTCCAGTACGTCGGAAAGCAGTCCGCTTCGGTGCAACCGCTGATCCGTGTAGTCAAGCTGGCGGAAGGCCTCGATGGTCTGCGGAATTTCTTCGGTGCGGTGTTGCGCGACAACCGAAACCGAGCTCACCAGCTTGCGGACCGGCAGGTACCAGTGCACGTAGGTGGATGGGTCCAGCTGATCCAGAAAGGCTTGGTCCTCGTCCCGGATGCGTTGTTTTTCCCGGGCAATGGCCTGGCGCGGGGTGTCGTGGACGGCAAACAGGGAGTCGTCGCGATAGATATTTTCCAGGAAGATCCAGGCGCTCAGGGCCTGCTCGCGGCGGGGATGCTCCCGGGCATATTGCTCAAAGAGCCGGTTTTCCTCGCCGCTGAGGATGTCAACAGTTTCGGGATTTGCCAGGGATTCTCCCTTCAGCCGGATCTCCTCCCCGGACAGAACAACGATAAACGAGTGGTCATCGGAGGATACCAGCCGCCCCATGCCGATGTGATCGGCCGAATACGGCAGCGTGAAGACGCCATCATCAGAAACATCGCTGCGACTGATTTCATGGGTGTTAAAACCCCGGAAGCCTTCCAGCCGGACCTCTTCGCCGGCAAGATTCGGGAAAGTTCCGGTTATGGTCTGGGAATCTGCGGAATTGCAACCGAGCAGGAGGATCAGAAAAAAAACGAGTCGTTTCATAAAGGGTGTACTGAGCTTAACTGTTTGAAATCACGTTTGACCTGGGAGTTGGTGAATGCTGCCATCAACAGCGTATTGGGCATATCTGCCAGAATCAAGGGCTGTGGCTGAATGAACCAGGTAATGATCCTTAGTGCAACGCACAGAGTTTCCGTTCGCCCGATTGTTGCTGTTCATGTTGGCATTGCTGCTATTGAAGTTCAGGTTCCGTGCGTTGCTACCAGACACAGAACTTGACCAATAGTTGCCGTTGGAGCCGACATTGAAGAGCGAACCACTGCTGTTGTTGCGGTTGCCCGCCAGGGGCAAGTCAACATATCTTTGACATATTTCAGGACGATGTATCATCCTGAAACGGTTTGCACTTGTACCCACATAAGTGGGCGATATGTTAGGATTATTTGCTGCACGCCCCATGCTATTTGTTTTCATTCATTGGCATGGGCTCTGGCAGTAAATTTATGCCAGGCCGTTAACTGCCTGGACAACTCTTCCACCTGCACATTCAAAGCCACAAAGCCCTTCATTCCAATAACTTTTAAATCTTTGCAGATTCGTAAAAGCAGTCTCACTATTTCAATTCTCTGTCTTGCCGTATCTATGTAGTGCAAGCGATGATCTTTCTCGCTTTTATTGGCTTTATAAATGCTGAGTAAAAGTTCCAATGTTTCATTCTTTAATCTTTCCCCCATGGTGTACTTGTACTCCCGCGTAAATTTGCTGGTCCTTTGATAAATAGCGATGAGCAGATCATAGCCTAACTTGTAAACCGGTAACTCGGAGAAAAGTGCCATTCCCAAAAATCTTTATTAATGGTAACCTTGTCAAAATGAGCCGAAACATGGAAAAAATCATGGAACCGGCCCTTCAGTTTTCCCATCATTGCTATCCTGAGACCGAAGGTATTGGCATGGTGCATATACCCCAAATAGGAATTAAGGTTGCCCGGATATCGCAGAGCTGCTGCCAGGTGAATTGAGGGACTTCAGCAAGCAGCTTATTGATCTGCTGTATGGCCTGGTAGAAGTGATTTTTTGTGCGGTTGCTTATGTAGCTTCGATAAGGCTTGATGATTTGCCCCAAAAAAGCCACCCCTTTTTCTGCAGGTTCCAGGATAATTTTATTCGGATGGATGTGCAGGCCGACCTTGTCCAGTTCCCGCTGCATCTCCGGTATGATTCCTTCCAGGTGCGCCCTGTTGTTGTGCACAAACAGCATATCGTCCACATAACGGCCGTAATATTTTATTTTCACCACTTTCTTGACATGGTGGTCGAAATCATTAAGATATACATTGCCAAACACCTGTGATGTCAGATTTCCAATAGGCAATCCTGTGTTTTCAGGATAATGAAACAGGCTTTTACTTGGCGGCAGCCCTTCCCAGTCGGATTTACTGCCCCTGATCCGGCAGTTCCCGGTCACAGGATTAAAAACGGTTTGCTGCAACAGATATCGTATGGTCTGCCGGCTTATGCCTAAATAACTTTGTTTGCCGATGGGCAGCATCTCCATGACTTTGTCAAAGATAATCTGGTGCTGCATATTCATGAAATAGGCCTGGATATCCAGCTTGAGGATGTAGGCCTCTTTTTGGTAATTGTCGCCGCAAGAGCGGATAAAATGTCCGGCCCTTTTGATACCGTACAGTGTGCCTTTGCCCACCCGGCAACTGTAGGTGTCATGAATCAGCTTGCGATCAATGACAGGATAAATGCAGCGGTACAACAGGTGATGAACAATACGGTCGGTAAAATCAGCCGCAAATATTTCGCGCATCACGGGCTTGTGAATAATGAATGCGATGCAGGGCCGTGGAGTATAGGTCCTCTCATAAATCGCTCTCGCCAGCTGCATAAGGTTTTCTTCCTGGTGCATTTCAAACCGGAGCTGGTTGCGGGTATTGCGCTTGTTTTTACGGGCGTGGATATAGGACAAGTGCAACTGGTAGAGCAAGTGTTGAAATGTTTCCATTGGTTTTACTGCATATTCTGCACTTTCTGTTTTAATTCCTGAATAAACTGCAGGCCCTGCATGGGGGTACTGTTGGCTAAATCAAAGGTTTTGATATCGGAAAGCAGGGCCCTGATTTTTCCGGATGATGGGGAAGATGGAACGTCGTCAGGTCCCGGCTTTTCACGGACAGAATGGTTTTTACACCAGCCGGCATAATCTTGCTTCATATCCTCTTTCAGGCGGAAGACAACCTGTTTTTCTTCGACAGAATAATTCCCGGCACCAAGCGCTTCTGATATGTGATCTAAAGGGAGCTTTCCCCTGGTCACTTCGCTTTCCGGGAAACCGAGGCTTAGCACATCCGACCCGGTGTTTTTCACGTGTTTTACACTAATGTGATACGCTTTTATGTGCTGAGAAAACACCATGGCATCTTCGTTATAACATTTGTAAAACATGCCTTCTTTATAAAGCGTAAACGTCCCGGGGCATGCGCTTTGTTTGATTTTTTCTGCTGTTGTCATTTTTTCATAAAAATCCGACCCGCTTACGCGGGTTTGGTGCGCCTGCCCGTCCTGCGGAACGGTCAGGCAAAGGGTCAAAGTGGTGTTAATCCTTAGTGCAACGCACAGAGCGTCCGCTCGCCCGACTGCCGCTGCTCACGTCGGCAGTGCTGCTATTGAAGCTCAGGTACCGTGCGCGGCTACCAGACACAGAACTCGACCAATAGAGGCCGTAGGAGCCGACAAGGAAGAGCGAACCAGTGCTGTGAGTGCGGTAGCCCGCCAGGGGCAGTTTCAGTGGAGAGTTGAGTGCGCCGGATGCGTTGTTACTGCTCCAGCTGTTTATTTCAGCATTCCACTCTGCCTCAGTTGGCAACCGGTAGCCCGCCGGACATGGATTGTTGATCCCGTTTACCCCCTGCCACAGATTATCGTTTTGCGGGCTGCGCCAATCCCAATTGGCACCACTATTGTTCGTAATAAAACTGCCGTGGCCTGGCTGGTCACTTTCGCTCAATGTGGAGGTCGTTGATGAGTTGCGCAACTGGTGCCCGTCGGCCCCGCGGCCCCACTGGTACAAATCGCCGTACGCCTGAGAGTCAGTGGAAGAAGTAGCAGCGCGCGAAGCCCCCAGGTTGCGGTCCATCCAAACTCTTCCGGTCTCAGGGTTGGTCACTTCGACTACCTCGGTTTCGGTATCCCTGGGGCCGTCGCCATTGCCACCATCCTGCTCAAAATTTGCCGTTAGGCTTATATCAGAAGCCGGCATGGTCACAGTGGTACTGGCCACATTCTCATCGGCTACATGATCGGTATCACCGCTCCAGTTGACAAAGCTATAACCACTGTTGGCAGTGGCGGATATGGTGACAGTAGTCCCTTCCTCGTACTCGCCGGCTCCGCTAACCGAACCGCTGCCTGATGGTGATACAGTAAGGTTGAGAGAGTAGGTGCCTGGCTCAGGTGGTTCTTTCAGCGTTGAAAAACTAATCCGATCCCCATATGCTGTTCCAATACTATTGCCTGCAAATGCTCTTGCATAATAACGTGTGTCGGATTGCAAATCATCGATTGTACTGGAAAACTCACCCATACCCGTACCTTCGCTGGTGCAGTTCGTAAAAATATCAGGGTCATTGGTTTCGCTCCAGCATATGCCTCGCTCTGTAACAGCATCTCCACCATCATCTTTGAAGTAACCCTCGATTTCAGCTGAATTATGAGAGATGTGTTCTACGGAATTAGTTATGACTAATGGGGGATATGTTGGTTCCTCGCATTCTAAGGGATTAAATAGACCATAACTCACAGCCATTGCAGACATAGCAAGGTCCAATGGAGAAGGTATGGTTCCTCCTGTAAGACCATTATAGGGGCTGGGCTTTAGAATATCTGCTGCCATACGAAGTGATGGTGCTACCCTGTCATCCTTATTTTCACGTCCAAAATCCGTATAGAAATAATCTTCTGATCGACTAAATGTAGCAACACGCTGTCCCTCACCTTTAAGCATTGCAGCTGCTTCTGTACCGACAGAAGCCCCGATACTTGCCTCAAATGACAGAGCCATTGGGCCGCGATTAATTTGCGGATTCAATATTATAGATGGGCATTCTTTTAAATTCTCTATGACCCCACCTGGAGGCGTACCCTCAACGCCTTTTGTAATCCCGAAACCAAGACTTAAATCAACGCCAAATAATACAGCTACTTTACCCCCAAGGGAAAGTGATGAGCCTCTTGATAAACCTGCAAATCTGTCAATTGTGTCTTGTTGATTGGCCGGAATATTCGTAATAATCTTGTTAAAACCACCAAGGCTGATCCCAGTTGAAGCTCCAAGTCCCGCACCACCCGAAATGGAGGCACCTATTCCACACATTTGAAACAGGTATAGATTTCGATCCATATTCACAAAATCGTAAACCATTTCAGCACCACCGCCACCATGAGCACTTAGACCTACTCCGATTAAAACAACTCCTGTTGCCGACACATTTGCATCAATTGTTAGTCCCCGGGAGTAACCAAGACGCGCCATGTTGCTACATCCGGAAAAAAATTGCGAATCCAAATCGCTATTTTTTTTGCCGAGTATCTTGGCTTGTGATTTTTCGAATTCTTCTTTGAATTCTGCTGATGAGAAATACTCACTTGCAATTTCATGTAAAGTATTACCAGCTTGGTCTAAGGAATCTAAATATTCCGCTCTTTTCGCTTCTTCTAGGCTTTCATAATAGGCAAAAACGGCAGGCAGGTAATTTTCCGGAATTAGCTCCTCGACAGTTTTTTGAACTGCCACTTCTATTTCTTCAACTTTTGGCGTGCGAAACTCAAAAGATTCACCATAGGACGTTCCAGTTCTATTGGTGGCGTACGCCCGCATAAAATAGTTTGTTTCCGGCGAGAGACCTGTAATACGGCTGGAAAATGCACCATTGTCCAAAGTATCTGCCGTCATACCATCATTAGTAGTTAGCGTCGGATCGTCTGTTGCAGCCCATACCACCCCCATTTCGGTGACATCTGAACCACCATCATCGCTTATGGCCCCACCTGCACGTGCTGTGGTTAATGTGATATTACTAACTTCCTGGGTGGTCAATGAGGGTGGGCGTACTTTTCGTGACAACTTGAGCACCTCGAGTTCATAATCCTGGTTGGCCGTAATCTCAATCTCCATTCCTGAATAATCATCGGTATCATCCACAACGATCCGATAGATTTCGGTATCTGCCAAATGCATACTGCCGGAAGCCCTGCTTTGCACCTGACCGGCTGAACGCACTGTGATGCCGTGAGTGCCGCTGCTGATGCCAGCGCTTAGAAATGTCATCGTTTCAGTTAGCATGAACCCATCACCTTGCACGCGCAACACATATTGGCCTTGTGAAAGCCCAGTGCCCAGGTTAACCTCGATTTCATGGGTCCCTTTATTGACCTCTGCATGGGTGTGCATGATCCGTTGCCCCAAAATATTGTAGACAGCTATATAAGCCCGGGTGTTTTCCGGTACCTGAAAGGGAATTCTTGTACGAGGGTTAAAAGGATTGGGGTATGATGAGCCCAAACGGAACTCCGACGGGCTGTCAGTGCCAAATCCTGGTTCTGCAGATGTTGGTTCCACTTGATAGGATAACGTAAACTGACCATCACTGCCGGTATGATCGGAGGCAATTTGCTCGTCATTTTGATCCACAAGCATCACTTTGTGATCAACAATGGGAGCATCGTTTTCATCGACCAGTGTACCGGTGACCTCATAAGTATTGTTGCTGCTCAATAGAAATGCCAATAAAATGAGCAGAATAACTTGAATTGGAATTGTTGTATAGATATGCTTCATAAACCCCTCCGCAGCTTTGACCAAAATTTTATGTATATAAATCCCACCTAAATTTTGAGATGTTTCGACAATCTGGTGTCACTTACAAAATGAAGTACATTTAATTGGAAGAAAACGGAATTCATTATTCAGAACTTTCGTAACCAAGTCCATTATTGCGAAAAAAGGACTCGCTCCCGGCAGGTCGTCCTCTCCGTCATCACCAACAAATAATGTACATGATGAAATCAGAAAAAGGAATAGAAGTAACAGAACTTCATAGTGCTTCATCTAACCCCTCTTAATATTAAAATGATTTTGAAGATTTAGTCATAATAAACATATAACTATTCTCTCATCATACCCTTGCGTTTTGGTCATAATAATAAAATGAGCAATAATAACAAATAATTTTGGCTTAAATTGGAATTGAAACAATAACATATCCACATTAAGTAATTACGGCAAAACAGGAAAAAAACTCGGAAAGTAGCCAAAACCAAGTTCATACCGCGATTTTCATGGCAAATATGGTATAAGAACAATAGAGAATTATCTCTATTAAACTTATAAATACCACTGCCATGAACCTTCAACCTTTTTGCTTTCCTGTCATCGAACGCCCTGTATTTGTGGACAATGCCGATGGACAAATCATCGACCCGGAGAACCCGGAAACTTTTTTAACTAATGGCCACAAAGCCATCGTGCGCGAGGATACGAATGAGCTTATCAGCATTGTCAAAAGCTCTTATGAAGTTGTCCGAAATGCGGACCTCATTGACAGCGCACTTCGTGAATTAGCCGTCAGTGGGACAAGCTTCCGAATCGATCCGTCGCACTCTTTTGTGGACAACAACCGGATGCGTCTCCAGATCACTTTTCCCGAACTGAAGATGCGCGACCGGGAAAGTGACCTCGCTCTGTCTGTTTTCATTCATAACAGCTACGATTGCTCAGAATCGGTACGCTTCTTCTTCGGAGCTATCCGTGCCATCTGCTCAAACGGAATGGTTTTCGGTGAAGTACTGGCTCGCTATAACTCACGTCATACTTCAGGTTTTAACCTGACTGATCTGGGTGACCGGCTTCATGAAGCAGCAAGTCAACTGGATGTGATACAGCAGCGAATTGATCATCTGGAAGTCCAGCCCGTAACCGATGAGCTGATGGTGAGCGTCTCGGAGAATATCTCTAAAAGACTCGCCGAGCAAGTGATCAGTCAGGAAGAGATGGGACGCCTGTCGCAGTATACTCTTCTAAACCGGCTCACCAATCACATCTCGCATAAAATCGAGCCACGCAAGCGGGCCCGCTACCAACAATCCGTATCAAAAGTATTCGCCCTATGAAGCTTCCCCTCATAATCAAAATCATCATCATAATAATCCTCAGGAGAAAATGAACCATGAAAGACCTTATCAATGCCGCCGGAGAATTTCTCAAAGCGGCGCTCCGGGTCTTCCTCCTTGGAGAGGATGAACCCCCAAAATCAAAACAGGAAAAACAAAAAGGCAGCCCTTGAAGCTGCCTTTTTTATTTCTACTCACCCTATAACCCAAAACTCCATGCAAAAAAATCCATCATTGGAAAGTCCGGAGCTTGCCGAGGTGCAGCTTACCTACCGGTCCAAGCGCAATCCCATGACGCAACCGCAAATTCGTGATCCTCAAAGTGCTGCTGAGTACTTCCGGGAAATATGGGATGATAGTACGATAGAGCTATCAGAGGAGTTTATGCTTCTGTTACTGAATCCGTCTAAACGTGTGCTCGGATGGGCAAAGATTGCCAAAGGTAGCGGCACGGCCTGTATTGTTGACCCGGCCCAGGTTTTCAAGTTTGCCTTACTGGCGAATGCGAATTCCATAATCGTATGCCACAATCATCCAAGCGGGAATCTTCGCATATCTAATGCAGATAAAGCCATAACCACGAAAATCGTTGAGGCCGGAAAAAATCTGGATATCCACCTGGATGATCATTTAATCCTCACACGCTGGGATTATACCTCTTTCAGCCAGCAAGGATTACTGTAAGCAACGCAAAAGAAAAGGCTGCCTAACGGTGGCCTTTTCACTTTTACGCACCCCTATACCCTTCAACATCATGAATAACAACCAACTAACCAACCTGAACAAGTTTCAGGGCAAAACCAAATTGCCCATTTGTGATCTTGCCCTGATTACGCGAAGTACAATCACTGTGACTAATCTGGATACGTTTTACCAGATCCCCCACGAGCTGAATGTCGCCGATACCGTCCTGATCCCGATCAGGGAGTTTGTGAAAATCGCCAAAAAGTACCGGATTGACAGCATCACCACCTCCGGTGATCAGTACATCATCCAAACCAATGCCGGAGCGTTCACCTTTGGCACAGAAGATCTTCAGCTCTATCCGGATATTCCCGAACCGGCCAAGGGACAGATTGCATTACTGGACGGCGATGAACTCAAAGGTTTCTTGCCTTATGTGTCACACGATGATCTGCGCCCGGCCATGCAGGGGGTGTTCATTGGTGATGATATTGTCGCAACGGACGGGCACCGGATGAAATTCAGTCCTAATCGATCCGCACCTAAGCCACCTTTCATCATCCCCAAACAACCCGTTGAATTGATGACCAAAGCTGCTTACTGCGTATATCAGGCAGGGTTGGATGATTCCAATGATTGGCAGGCCGCTATTTCGATTTCCCCGGATCTCGAAAAAATATGGTATAAACCCATTAATGAGGTCTATCCAAATTACCAACGGGTTATACCGAAAAAGGAAGAGTGCTTCTACACGGTAACCATCAACAGGAAAGATGCCCTGAACGCTCTTGAGGCAGCTGAAATCTCAGCCGGAGGTGCAAAAACTGTCAGGCTTATGCTTAATGGACGGGTAAAGCTTACAGCTGAAGATACGGATTTGAACAAAAGTTATGTATCCGGTCAAATCGGAGACTATCAGCATTCCGGGCCAAAAGATGATCCCTTTGAGATCGGCTTTGATTCCAGGCTGCTTGCCGGTGTCTTCAAAGACTATCCGGACGATTGGATAAAACTACACCTGAGTAGTCCTGCCCGGCCCGGGCTTGTGGGTGATGATAAACTCGTGATGCCCGTCATGCTAAAACAAAACCACTAACATAGAGGAAAAACCATGCAAACAACCCAAAAGACAAAGAAATCCAGAAATACCCGCTATATGTCAGAAATTCCCGGTCAGCAATGGGTTCATTTCCGGCAGAATTACCTGGGGGGATCTGAAGTTGCCGCAGCCTTTGGCAAATCCGACTGGCAGACGCCCCTGCAACTCTGGCGTATCAAGAAGGGGCTTCAGGAACCTTCCGGATCAACTCCAGTAACGGAGTTCGGTAACGTGTTTGAGCCGGTCATGGCCGAAAAGTTCACCCATATAACCGGATTTCGGACCCGGAATATGTCCAATAGCTACACAAGTGAAAAGTATCCGTTCCTGCGGGCACATATCGATCGTCAAATTGTATCCAATCAAAAGCATAAGACTACCGGACTACTTGAGCTCAAGACGACGACCAGTTACAGGTTGAAGAATCTGAAGGAACCCTTCCCGGTAGAATGGAAGTACCAGATCCAGTTCTACCTGGGTTTGACCGGATACGAGTATGCCTATCTGTTCATCTACGAACGCGATACGGCAAAATATCACGATCCGGTCCTGATCAAGCGGGATAAGCAGTTTATCGGGGAAATCATTGACAAAGCGGCATCGTGGTGGAAGCGTCATATCGTCGGTGGCGTTCGACCCGATCCCATTAATGATGAGGATCGGATAATCCTGTACCCTGAGGCGAGTGACGACACAGTGGTAGAAGCCACTCCCAAGTGCTACGGCTTCTACACAGAGCTGCTGGACATCCGGGACCGGATGGAGCGCCTGAAGACCCTCGAAGAGAACTACAAAAACCTGCTCAAGGATCATCTCAAGGATGCTCAGCGTATGGTGTTTGCCGGACGAAATCTGGTGACATGGAAAAACTCGGTCAGCAACAGGATAAACACCGCACGATTGAAAGCGGATCACCCGGAGTTGTATCGCAAATATTGCGAACCGTCACAAACCCGGCGATTTCTTATCAACCAACCAAAATAACAGGAGGTAAATATGCCTTTAATCATAAAAGAAGACCCCAGCCAGTATCCCCTGCCATCTGAAGGCTTGCATCACGGCGTCTGTGTGGATGCCGTGGATCTTGGCGAATTGGATACGCCGTTTGGGCGGAAGCACAAGCTCTCGCTCATATGGGAGTTGAAAGAGATCGATGATGATGGATCTCATTATATCGTTGGTAAGCGATATACCTGGAGCCTGAACGAAAAAGCCAATCTCAGGAAAGATCTGGAACGTTGGCGGGGAGGAAAGTTTTCCCCGGAGCAGCTTCAGGGAGGCATCGATCTGGAGGAGTTTATCGGTGTCAATGCCACGCTATTCATTACGCACAATGTGACCGAGGAGCGAACATTTGCAAACGTGGAAAGCATTTTACCATTCAAAAATGAGAAAGGTGAGCTGGATCCATATCAGTTTGAATCCTCAGGAGAGTACGTTCGAGTCATTGAACGTGAAGGCTACTTGAAGCCGGAGGAATATGCCGAATCTGTAAATGGGAGTAAGTGATTTGGCAGAAGAGAAGTCCGGTCGGGCTTCTTTTTTAGGTTGGGAATAAGGACACAACTCCTCCCCAAAACAGATCATTGGTCTTGCCCTAAGCTGAAACGCCACCCGAAGCATCGCAGATTTCACCATCAGCCAACTGAAGTACATTGTCCCCCGAAAATATCCGTTCGTATTGACTTGGCTCAAATGTGTGGATAGGCACGATATATTTCGGCTGCAGCACATCCACCAATTTCCCAAGCCCCCTCCCGGTCTGCATGACCGCTGGTGTGAATAACGGTATCCGTCATACCTTTGTCGATGAAGTAGTTGATAAATTCGGCGGTATTACGATCATCCCGATATCCCGGTTTTGCAGGTTGCATAACCACCTTATCATTCAACCAATGCCTTCAACAAGCAATCCTGTGGATCGGTGTAATATTGTATGTTAATTTTTGCAATCATTTCATCGGAAAGATCATTCAGCTGTTTGCGGGCATTGACAGGTATAAGAAGGGTTTTGGCCCCTTTTTCTATGGCCAATTCGGCAAGGTTAACCGCATTGTACACCAGGTCAAGCGAGCCACCCAGATTAAGGGAACCTACCACTGCCAAACCTCCCCGGGTGTGCTTTTCGATAAGTGAGCTGCACAAGGCGATCAGGACCGGCATTCCGATACCCATACCGCTTTTTGCCGTATCAAAGGACCGAAGCTGTATGGAGAACTGGTGAGACCTTGGATCCCGGTCACCAACCAACTCCTTGTACTTGCTATAAAGATTCTGCTCAGCATAACGAACACTTTCCGAAAATGGTTGAGGTGCCGGGCGGTTCAGTATTTTTACTCCTTGGCCGGGGCCTATATTGACCTCAATTTTATACAATCCGGCATATTCATCGACTCCACCTGTTCCCAATGCCCATACCTCTCCTGGAGGTAATGGATCATCTGTGATTGTATGTTCACTGTGTAATTCAGGGGTACCGACAAATGTTTCAACACCATCGTCGCCAATTCTATAGCTGAAATGCGTGTTGCGGTACTCAGCCGACCCGATCTTTTTCTGTTGTTCTTTGACGCGACGACGGTATTCCAGAGCTACTTTAACCGCCCATTCCAGCATTTCATCAGAGATGGGCGCCTCTGGATTTGGTTGCATTAGTTTGATAAGACCGTTGACGGTCTTTTGTACCGAGAAATTGTCCCTCCCGCTTAGAGCACCGCCAAAATCAACCTTGGGCAGAAATTGTGTTACTCTTGAATAGCTACGCATCCGAGTCCAGCACTCGGCAAGAAAGTCGCTTACGAGTCCAAAATGCTGTGTAAAGTAGTCTTTGTTGAGTTTCGGGAAATCCCAACCGGGTACATAGGCATGGATGCGGTCCATGAAGGCGGTATCGTTGCGCATTTCCGGCGGCAGCGGGCCAAAGAGATGGCTGATTCGTTGCTGGTGCTCCACATCGACTTCAAAGTTGCCTACCAGGACCATACTGCCGTCTGCACGAATAGACTCCTTACCCCGGCTGAACTCACCACTTTCCATGTAGCCTTTCATGATGTTGACCCCATCCTTCTGGTCAAAGGAGATACCGGCCACTTCATCAAAGCAGATAACATCATACTTGCATACCAATCCACGCTCCCCGGAACCCATGTTGACAAACATTTTTGCCACCGTGCTTTTGCCACCGGAAACCAGATGCGAGTATGGAGATATCTGCTGGTAGAGATGGCTCTTGCCGGTCCCGCGCGGACCGAGTTCCACCATGTTGAAGTTCTTCTCTACAAAGGGAACCATCCGGACAAACAGGACATTTTTTGCTTTTTCTGTTAAGGATGAAGGTTCCATGCCGACACTTCGTAACAAAAAATCCTGCCATTCCTGCAATGTAAAATGCTCCCTGCCCTGGTAAAGAACATCCAGGACGTTTCGCTTGGAAAGCTGGATCGGTCTCAAATTAATTACTCCAAAAGGCCTTCCCCGGTTTTCCTGAGCAATGGCAGCGTCGTACTCCAGTTCAATTTCCGCATAGAAACCACCTGTCAAAATCCGATCATTATCATTGATAAGCTCCTCGCTTATGCGTGCATCATTTAGCATCAGACTGGGTAGCTGGGCAATGTAAGAATCCGACTTGGAGTCAAGTCTGGCTGTAATCAGATCGATAATTTTGATGGAGCCTTTTTCCCTTGCTTTGGACTTGAAATATTCTTCTTCTCCTGTTCGTACTGTGCGGTCTGAAAGCTGTCTTTTTACTATTTCAAGGCCCTCGGCGATTTCTTCAGGATCCGTGGTGGCACAATACCGGCCAAGCAAAAACTCAACCACATAGGTGGGGACAGGAAACTGCTTACGAAACTGATCGAGCAGGTCCTTCTTTACGATGTAGCCCTCAAATGCTTTGGCTGCGATTCGGTCAACATTGTCGAGTTGTATCATCTTTTGTTCTGATTTGATGGTAGATATTCGAGGGCAAGCAAAATCATTCTCCCACGACGGTTTGCTGTTTTTCCAGTACCACACCCTTAGCATCGGTTACGACCACGAATGCAGCAGCACTTTCATAATCTGCATCTTCAACAAACAGGCTAAACTTGCCGTCACCAGAAAGCGTCTTAGTTGTGCTGATCCTGGAAGATTCATCGGTGTGTCGTGTACGGATCTCCACTTTATAGCCAGTCTGCACACCTTGCAGGGTAACAGAGCAACGCAGCCCGGTCCAGCTCACTTGCATGGTGATCGGCTGCCATGATACCTGGTCCGATTCCAATGTAATTACAGGAACCATGCATTCCTGCAGGGAAACCCCGCCATGACCATACTCGTTATTTTTCTTGAAAAAGGATATTCCCGGAGCGTACGCGATCATGGCGGATGGATTCCAGAACCACGGAAGATGAAGCAGTTCTGATGGCACGCCGTCCTTGAGTATAGCGCATCTGCCCCAGCGGGTCTCGATATGATCTTTAGGCAACTTCTCGGCCGGCATCCCACCGGGAACCAGCAACCAGCCGTGATCAGTGACAATGCGTATACTTTTAAAACCGGCTGCAAACAGATCTTCAATACGCTCCTCAAGCACACCAAACAGTTCCTCAATCCGGTGAACCAAACCGGATTGCTCGTTATGGCCAAATTGGTCGATCTTTCCGATTTCCATCCAGGTCTTCTGACCTCTGACAAGTTCCGAACTGTTCCTGGGGAATGAATATCCGGCTTTATCAAGCGCAGCCTCAAAATGATGGAAGGTCAAATCTTTATCATCATTGGTGCACGGTCGAAACTCGTTCGGTGTGCTTTGCCGGGATATTTGCTCCGCGACCGGTGATACATAAGGTTTACATGTAGGTGTGAGACTCGGCAGCGGTATCCACCTCGTATCAAGGTTAACCCGATAGTTCTTTCGCTCCATCTGCTCAGCCCATTTCCTGGCAATGTCATACCGGAATGCATCCACAAACAAAATGCACTCGGCTTCTTCATTGCGAAGTTCAAGGGCGGTTAAAGTCTTAGGCTGCTCACCTATTAGTTCCTGAAACTTGCAGGCCAGGCGTTCGAGCCAAGGGGTGTAGACGGTTTTAAGAACAGCAGTAACTGCGTTCTTCTCCTTCTCTGTTTTTGCAGTCGCAAGGGCCTGTACGGCTGCGTAGTCGACCGACCAACCGGATTCACTGTAATAGGCCGTTATGGCATCCAGCGAAGTGGTGTCAAAGGCATCCGCGACCTTCTCGCAAAGCGTCTTTAGGGGCTTCAGGGCAAGTGCCAGGTTTGCTTTTCCCATACTTGCCCATACCTGGCTGCGACGCTTGCCATGCTCGTCATCCAGCTGATGGATGATATCCGCAGCTTCATTCGGTGCGCCTTTGGCTACACGCTCCATAGCCTTTCTAAGATCTTCCTCGGCATCGGCATTGATTTGCGGCCAGGTATCCTCCGGAATGGTAAACAGACCACTGCCCATATCGTCCGGCTTTGCCTGTTCCAGCAACCCGAGGATCTCCGGGAATCGATCCGGAGCCAGTTCGAAGTAGTTCCAAACTTTAGCCCAGGGACCGTCTTTGCGGCCAAGTTGCAGAGTGATGGAGCGAATGTTCTTCGGATTTGGAGTAAAATCGAATACGTTCCGGCAAATATTGCGAAACACTTCCCTTTTATCCGGATCAAGGGAGTTCAGCCAGTCATCCCCCTGGCACATCCACTCCAGGATGCTTTTTTCAACATCATGAAAGAGCAGGCTAAACAGGAAATTTGAAGTGACGATGTTTGGAAACTGGATACCCTCATCACGGACCATGGTAGGCAGGGCTTTGATACCGGCATCCCGGGTTGCATTGTCCTGATCTATGCGAAGACCCAGTCCCTCCTCCTTGTTTTGAAGGAATCCGTTGACGGTCCATTCTTTGCCGTTACGGTGGGTCCACAGCGTGCCGGTGTATTGATACTCCATCAGGGGTGCGATGGCCGGATCGGCCTGTGAAAGCTTCTTTAGATCGTTCTTTGATATTCCCGGCAGGTAAATGACCGGCACAAGGGATGCGTCCCAGTCGGCATCGGGTAAAGTGCTGGCCACCATACACTTTAACCATATGGCCGGTCCTGTTCTTTTTTCCGGTTCATGCTCTCCCAGGACCATCAGTTCCGGCATGTCCTCTTGAAGAATTGCTATGACGGAGGACCACTGCTTTTCCGGATCGGGCCATAGCACAACGACGGGCGCAGTAAGGTTGCCGGTGTCGTACCGGGATGCCTCCCGGATGCTGTTTATTAATGTCTGCTTAAGATTTTTGCTCACGATGGTGGTTTGTCGGGTTTCCGGTGAATAACATCCTTGTGATGTTGGCATATTTGAAGAATATACTATTCAAACAGCTTTACCGTGAAGAAATTTAACTTCTTGAATCAGTAAAAGAACCCACATGCACATGGTTGAGCAACTCTAATTTGTTATCTTATTTGATTAAGTACATAACTTGCAAAAACTGGCAGCGATTTACCCAAGTCGATGAGTGTTGACTCCATATCCTGCTGCTGTCTCAATGATATGTCGGTTAGCCTGGTCATGACACCGGCTGGATTCATCTCATACAGTGTGATTAAATAGTCTTGTGGATGGATGGCACTAATATTCCACTTCTCAAGATGCTCCTTTTTGAAATCACGTAAATTAAAGGTGATGATAATATCAAGTTTCTCCCTTACTGCGGCTGCCAGAACATGGCGATCCTTTTCATGATTGGTCATAGCAGATATAAGAGGCTGATAACCAGTGATCATTGCTTCAGGAAATGCTTCTTTGACAGCAACCTGAAAAGAATCTGCAAGCTCCTTATCCCAGTCAAGCTTTTCTGTATGAGTGCGGTGCACTTCCCCAAGGATATCCTCCGTCCATTTTGGCAAAAGCATCCTTGGTTTCTCTGCCAATCGAAGAATCAGATTGCAAACAGCGAAGTTCGCCAAGACGCATGAATCCAGCAAGACTTTATAATCAGCATTCATGACCCTGTATAACTTGAGTCGTATTTTCCGGCCTTTTTCACCTTGTCATAGAGATCATCAAGTGTTTTGCGCCGGGCCCGGTCTCTTTGTTCTGCATACTCTTTAAGATCCCGGTAATATATACGCCTGTGGCTACCAACTTTGTGAAACGGGATTTGCCTGCCTTCCAGCAAGTCAACCAAATGCTGCCGCGATACGCCAAGGAAGTTGGCAGCGGCTTGTGTTGTCAATGTTTCATTCTCAGGCATTAGGACTATGGAATGGCCACGTTTCATTTGCTGCACAATATGCACCAACGTTTTGTAGATAGCCTCCGGCAGCACCGTTTTGTTGCCCTCGGCATCAACCAGAGCAGGATGGCCTTCGCGGCTTATCAGTGATTCAAGGGCTTCCATTTCTGATGGAAGGACAGAATTGGAATCAATTCGATGTGTCATGAAATCCTCCTTAAAATGTGGCTTTGTCTCTGTTATAACCAATTGTACAAAATAAACGCTATAAACGCTAATAAAATTTTATACCAGCTGATTTTTGCTTTCACCCCGTCCACCTGAGAAATAACATTCCCAAAAAAACGTCAATTTTATTCCAAATTTTTATTCCGAACGTTGAATCGTCCAAGACATTCCAATAACCGGTTTTGCGAGAACCAATTATTTGAATACATTTTAGCTTTTTGAGCTTGGCGATCTTCTTTTTACTTCTTCACCTTCAAACGCCGGATAAATAAAAAAACCACCTCTAAAAAGCTTCTATCTTCGCCACTGCGAAAAACAGGATCAGGCGAATCATTATCCTTTATTGAGCAGAATGACATTCCATGCCCACATAGTGTATTTGTCGTAATTATTGTATATATTTGCGACAGATTATCTGCATTAAAATGACAGAAAGCATTCATTATAAAATACTTAGGAAAATAAAAAAAGCCAGAAGGGGCGCGCTCTTTTTCCCGGACAGCTTCACTGGCATAGCTACACCTAAAACCGCTGCAAAGACACTGGAGCGCCTTGTTCAATCCGGAGAACTCGTTCGGGTTGCGAAAGGTATCTATACAAGACCCAGGATTGATCCTGTTATCGGTGTTACCTATCCGGATATCGAAGAAATATCCAGTGCTCTGGCTCGCAGAGACAAGGCACGTATTGTTTCAACAGGAAGCTATGCATTGTATAAACTTGGGCTTACGACACAGGTTCCACTTAATGTCGTATTTTATACGGACGGCTCAGCCCGCAAAGTTACCATTGGCAACCAGGTCATAACATTTAAAAGAGCCGCGCCAAAAAACCTGGCGGCATTAGGTTCAATTAGCAAACTGGCGATACAGGCTCTCAGGACTATTGGAAAAGACAATGTGACCCCGGAGCAAATTCATAAAATCAGAACCCTTTTGAAAGACGAAAATGAATGGCATCTCGAACATGACCTGAAACTGGCACCTGACTGGATCCGCAGGCTATTGAGCAAATAACAAAAAAGAATGGATAACAAGGTTTTTTTGCAAGAATGGTTCAAACTTACCAGGGAAACACGGGTGGCAATTTTTACCGAAACTGCCCGGCGAATGGGGTTACCAGTCTTTGCAGTTGAAAAGGATTGGTGGGTAGTACATACCTTGCGGTTGCTTTTCTCACTCCCCGTCTCCTCACACATGGTATTCAAAGGGGGGACATCTTTGAGTAAAGGGTGGAAAGTGATTGAGCGTTTTTCTGAGGATATTGACCTTGCGCTTGACAGAAGCTTTTTGGGTTTTGACGGGGATCTGGGGAAAAAGAAAGTCAGCCGATTGCGCAGAGCTTCCTATGACTATATTTCCGGCACACTAATCCATGAATTACAACAAGCGTTTGATGATTTCGGTTTTCATGACGTAAGCTTGAGAATAGAAGAGGTGCAGCATATAGATCAAGACCCATTGGTCATTGAAATATATTATCCAAAGTTAACGGAGACAGATACCTATTTGAAACCTGGTGTATTACTTGAGGTAGGTAGCCGTTCATTAAAGGAGCCCTTTACCATAAAACCCATCATTTCATACATCGGCGAACAACATTCTGACAGGCTTTTTGCCGACCAAGCTGTTGGCATTCCTGTTGTCAATGCTGAGAGAACATTATTGGAAAAGGTTTTTCTCCTTCATGAAGAGCACCAGCGGCCGATGGAAAAACGTCGTCTAAACCGACTGAGCCGGCATCTTTACGATATCTACAGGCTATCTCAAACATCTCATTGTGAAGCCGCACTTAAAGACTCTGAACTGTACCGTACCATTGTAAATCACAGATCACGATTTGTTCGATTATCTGGTGTTGACTATTCTCAGCACCAACCAAAGTATATCAATTTCATTCCTCCGGAAGATGCACTCTCTGAATGGAAAAAAGACTATTCAGAAATGAGAGAAAACATGATCCATACGGATTCACCAGCATTCGGTGAATTGATTGACTATTTACGAGACTTCCAATCCAGGTTAAATGGCCTAACCTGGACTCTATGACATCAGTTTCAATAATAGTTAGTCATGATTGCTTAGAAAAAAACCTATAATATACTGTTAACACAAAATATATGCATTACAAGAGAAGCAGTATAAAATTCGGAGAGTGTGTTTATTGTGGGGAAATCAGACCATTGACAGTTGATCATGTCAATCTTTCCTTGCTTTCCGCTTCACCTCATTGGTCAGGTGCTCAATCACCCTGCCTTGTTCATCCCGAATCTTCCAGGCATCGTTCAGGTCTTCATAGCGGTTGTATCGGTCCGGACCCCAGTGTGACCCTTCCGGATTTTTACCGCGATCTTTACCCCACTTAATATTATTCGGGTTCTTGCGCAACACCCCGGCCTGCATGAAGGGATAGATATTCAGTCGGACCCCATCGTTGAGATCCGGCTCCCATCCAATGGGCTGTTCGTGCAGTGGCTTCCAGCGGACAAAAATGTCATAAGGGGGTTCGCCTTCCAGGATCAGCTCCAACTTCTCCTTGAGCTGCCTGGCAGCCATCAGCATTCCCTCTGCCCCGCTCTCGTTGTCACGGACCTTCAACTCACATTGCCTGATCCAGTCATTCAGGTAGGTGTATATCAGCTTCTTCAGGTTAGCCCGGGTTAGCTGGTGGTAATTGACCAGTGCCGCGAAGCCATCCTTGCGTCCATCCCAGATGTGCCACAGGAACGGACGGTTGTTGAACACCTTGCAGTGACGGATGAAGAACTCATCCCGCAGCCATTGCTCCAGGGTGGATTTCTTTGAATCCTCGCTTCGCAGCAGGCTGGTCAAGGTGTAGTTGTCCCAATCGGAACCCCACACCTGGCGTATGTAATCACGCAATGACTCGGCCGCAGGCTTTTCTCCATTGACCGGGGGGATGCAGATGATGCCATCATCGTCGGACAGATGATCAAAAACCTGAATCTCGGCGATGTGATCCCGTGCCCTTTGATCCAGTTCCATCTCATCGTCGGATTCCGCCGGCCATCGATATCCCAAAATGCGTGCAAGGGCTACTTGGAGAGGGTTTTCAGCACACTTGGGATGACCATGAAACAGCCATTGGGTGGGATCGTCGCTGTATGGATGAGGTAGCCCGTTAGGATATTTTTCATCGGCGACTTTTTGCCAGTGCTCCAGGTCGAAGGGAACTTTTATTAGTGTTGCATTAGTAACATTTAACTTTTGATCTAATTTTCTAACCTCTTTACTGAATTGATGGGATGAACAATAGCACCAAATGACCTTTAAATGCTTTTCCCTTAAAGGCCATATAACAGCACAATTATTATCAAAAAAATTACCTGAATATAATGTAACAGGAAGTTTGCCTATAAGACTAACTACAATGCCTTTCTTCCCCCATGCATCCCCACCTTGTAAACTGGCTAAACCTAACTGAGCGAACTTATTAAGTTGACCCTTGCCATTTTCCCAAAAAAGAACAATTTGTCTTCCAGAATAGTGATTTGTTTGGGATACAGTTGATTGATGAAACTCCCAATCTGATAGATTTTGAGATTCCCAAAAGAAATTAGTAAATCGATTTTTGTCAGCTGTTCTTAATCCATATCTTGAATCAGAGTACTCTGAAAGTTTAGATGTCTTTTGTATATCTTCAATGACTATTCTTGAATCAGGGTTTGATAATTGTGTTTTTTGCCCTAAAAAAGATAGATCATTATTAATTAATGACATCGACTTATGTTCAATATCTTTTTTATCAGAAACATCAAGTCCCAAAAATTCATTATTAATTGTAGTAAAGCATGTTATACAAAATAACATGACGTTAAAATCCCACATTTGTGTTTGAAAGCTTTTTGTGCCTAAGCGTCCCAAAAAATCCCATTTATAATTATTTAGTAAATTGATTCTTAGTTTTTTGTATCGAGGCAGAAATGTCCAATTCTGTGGTATGACAAAAGCTGAAGACCCACCATTAATATTTGTTTTAATCAGCTTTTCCATAAAAATTGTTGCGAGATCATGTCTTGACTTTGGGAAATGCTGCAGACCATAATCGTGTAGTACTTTGCTGTGTTTGCTAACCGATAAGTACGGAACATTAGTTATTTGAAGAACATATTTTGTTGTTAACAAATGACCTGTTTTAGCAATTCCAGCAGCTAAAACACCACGTTCCACCTCATCCTCGTTATTTTCGTTTGATAATGCATCATACAACACAGGTTGTAAATCCTGGAAACTGGCTGTAAATGCATCCACTTCTATAGTTGACGGATCTAAAAGACTTCCCAATTCTGGCGCAAGCTGAAAGTGATCGTACAGAGCCCGCATGCCGTTTTCCATTCGCGCCTGGTCGTCGCGGTGTACCTTGCCGACCAGCTTGATCCATTGATCTGCTTTTCCTCTTGGAGCAAGCCCACTGCATGCCAGATTCATCTCGGGCAATTCATGATAGTGTCCACAGAATTTCCAGGCCGTCAGCGCCAAATTGAATGCGGCAATTTGGGTACAGCGCGGATCGATCTCCAGTCCGTGCAGATTCTCGGCGATTACTCGTCGCGCTGCTTCTTCTTTGTCCAACCCCTCTTCATGCATTCGCAGCGGCGCCATCACCAGAAACAGCTCCACCATAAAATGTCCGGATCCCATGCAGGGATCCATTACGGTAACTTCCCTGGTACTATCCGGCCAACCCTCAAAATCACCAGCCGCAGGAGTGCCATCGTCACGTTTACGAAGATATTCGAAGGCAACCGGTGGCGGGGTATCGGGATTCCGGCTGACCCACCAGGCCCCCAGCGAATTATCGATTAAAAAATGGACCATGTAGGGCTCAGTGAATAGCTGTGTCACCGCCGGCAGCCGCTCACCATCGATCTTGTCCCCGCTGGCATTGATCGTCGCCTTTGCTTCGCTTTGCCAGTACTGATACACCCATCCCAGGCTGTCCACCGCCTGAAAGAGCGGGGTATCGATGCTTTCCAGCAGTCGCTCCAGTGCCAGTCGATCCTCGGTGGCAAATTCCACCTGCATGAGCGGATCTTCGGGACGAAAGATAGCCGGAAGCATCCGGGAGGCATACTGAGCCGCTGCCGCCCATTTGTCCGCATAGCCCTCCTCAACGGCAAATTCGGCGCACTCATCCAGGGTCACCGCCAGTTCATGTTGCGGATGGATGAGTAAATGATTGGCTTCCAAAAAACGTGCGAAGAGCATCCGGTGCCAGTACTCATAGGCCAGTTCGTAGCTGAGTTTGCCCATTTCCTGACTACCGTTGGTGTTACGGTCGCCGAGAAGACGCGCCTTGTTTCGAAGTCGGCGACGCAACTCCCGCATATCCGGACTCATATGAGAGTAGGGTTCGGGTTGATCTACCGCCAGAGTTTTAAGGGCTTTGTTAGCACCACTTTCGGCTAATTGACGCGCCTTGCTTACGATGTTTTCAAGTGCTGTACGCTGATTGCTGTTGAGTGTAGACATAGTTATTTCAGAATGACTTCTCCCTCGGTTAACAGGTCCTTGATAGATCCGCGAACATCATCCAGGTATTTCTCCAGATCGGCTTCGCTGCGAATGGTGCGGCGGGGAAGCGAATAAGATTCAGCTTGTGGAGCAGACAGCTCGATGGCCTCCTCAAGTGCCTGCTGAAACTTGCTGGGCAGCGCGGCTACCTTGTCGGACCAGGCATCAAGAGAGGCATGGTTCAACTCCCGTAGCAATTCCTTCGCCGTTTCAGCAGTGATTTCAGCTTCTTTTAGCAGTTTATGCTTGGACAGAATTTGATGTTTTTGCTCGGGGGTAAGTTTGCTGAAGTACTCGTTCTGCTGCAGCTCTCCCATCTGTTGCTTATAGACTTGATTATATCGTTTTTTGTATTCATTCAGCGATGAGCGCAGGTGATCTGCGAGTTTTGAAAGCGGTGTCTGTATGGGATCGGGTTCCCAAAGCAACATCCGCTGATCCTTGATGGCGGAGATTTCACTGCGTATCTCATTGATTTCCGGAGCGTCCTCCGCAAAGTGGTTCAACCGCAACAGTAACTCCCATGAAGGCAGCCGGTCCCGGACGGTAGCGGCCTCCCTGGTCCATTGCTCGTAGCGCGATTGCAGCGTATCGGCCTGTTCATGAATGGCCAACAGACGCTCGTTTCCTTCCAGGTTAAGCAGTTCGGTGATAATTTCACTGTCCACCGTCTCGGGTCTTGGTGGCTCGCCCGCAATGTTTCGGGCAAGGTTATCGAGCATACGCAGATAATCCACCGAGCATTTCAATTCATTACCCGGCTTACAATGCACACCGGCTTTGGAAAAAAGATTCCGGATCTGCACTTTTTGGGTGCCGCTCAGTGTCATCGCCTCCACCTTGAAAACCGCCTGGGCAATGCTGCGCTGATTCAGGTTAGACTCATTGGTAGACAAATTACCAGCAAGTTTGAGACTGATAAGCATGGCATCAATCGCATCCTGACTCCAGCCATACGGTGAGTTTGTGAAAGTTTCCCGGATTTCCTTACCCGCTTTACCCGAAAAACCGATGGCTTTCATCAGGTCTGCAGTCATTGGATGCTCTTTGGGATCCTTTTTATATCCGATGGCGCTCAGCGCTTGTGTATCGTTGTTAGCGGCTTTACGCAAGGCTTTGTCCCAACCCGGATAATCAGCTTTTCGAAACTCGGGAAACTGCCTGGAGGCAAGGGAGGTAAGTGCCTGGCGTATATTTGAAATTAAATCACCGCCGTCTTGTAAAGCCCCGCCAGCCAGATACACACGGATATCCTGACACACAGTTTCTGTAAGCGACAGCACTTGCTGTTCGGCCATTTTCTTGCGAGTCTCCATGCTCTTGCGGGCCAGCTCCCCATCCGGTGTGGAAGGCACACCCTTTTCCGCAAGTGTCGCTTGCGCGGCCAGCATTTTAACAATTTCCCGCATTAGTTCGTGATCGCGACTCCTTTTAATGAACAAATAGCCGATAGCCTGATCCGTTCCTTCAGCGCGAACTTCTTCAAGCAGGGCGTCTTCGTTTTCGAGCCATCCATCACGAATCCACAAGTTCAACCTGGACTGTATACGTGGTTTTTCCTGGCCAGTGTGAAGTATGTGTTCACGGCGTTGTTTGCTATCACCATGCAACATGTAAACTGAGCGCAGCTTGTCTTCCAGAAAAGAGCGTATGCGTGTCATACGTACTTCATACAGACGCTGTTCGTCATTGCGAAACTTGCTGGCCTGTGTAGTAAACTCTTTTTCCCATTCGGCGCCCACGCGTGTTTGTAATTTAAACTCATCATCCAACGGTATCAGATACTTATCCTTTTGTACCAGATCCTCAATCAGGTTTTCAATCTTGGTTCGGAAGGTGTCCGAGGGTTCTTTAATGCTGTCGATTAAAAGATCAGCGATGGTTCGGGTGTCTGCTTTTAGCTGAAAGCTGTTCGTATCACGTGGTAAAAGATCGATTAAAAAAGCAACGGCGAGAATACGGGCCTTCAGGGCATCGTCACCGCCACTGGCAGCAAGGCTTTCCATGATATTACTTTGCTCATTCAGCAGGAGCGCATTTTGAATGAGCTGTTGTTTTTTTTGCTCGAAAATAAAATCAGCCGGGATAACCTCTCCCAGATTGCGGTCGGCCACCGATTTGATGCTTTCATCCACGATGCGCAGCTGGCTGCGAAGCTGTCCGGATGTGCCGGCTACATCAATAGCTTGAAGTACTCGTTTCCAGAATTTACGGGTGGAGGGGAGTATAGGGTAGTCTGCAACAAGTGTTTTTTTATCTTCATTTGTAAATCCAAAATCTGAACCCTCCAGTAAACGAGAAACTTCGCCCAGTGAGCTGTTAAGAGTACTCTCTATTTTCGGCGTCTCCGAGGACTTCTTTTCCAGTACGGTTTTGCGTGTCACCGTCTCGACATCCTTGTCAGAGAGTGGCACCTTAACCGTAAATCGTTCATTCAGCTTTTGCAGAATGGGCGTATCTGTAAGAGCATTTTGACCAGTTCCAACCAGAAGAAGACGGCCTGAAAAATTTTCGCACAAATCCTCGGCAAGAAGTTGCACTTGATGCGACTTGTCCTCATCAGATGCGATGAACTGCTGCACTTCATCCAGCGTGACCAGGATACAGGGGAGGCTCTCGCTGTACATGGGAAGGATCTGGCTCTTGATCGTAAACAGGAACTCCTCACGGCTCAGATTTTCAACACGAGGGAAATTCCGGCCGATTTGCTCCCGGACCTGTGCCTCACTTTCGGCATAATCGGGCATGAGTTTCATGATGGCCGCCGGGATATGCTTGGAAACGTAGAGGTTGTTGAGTTCATTCTCAAATTTCTTGCCGGCAGATTCAATATGTGATATCAGACCGTCCAGGATTCCTTCGGCCCGGCACCAGTACCAGAACCGGAACTGATGCAGCTTACTGGGCAGCTGCAAGTTGGAAAGCATGAGTTGCAGGAACGAGTAGTGGACCTGTTTCGCAGGATACTCCGAAAGAAGACCTCGCATCACAATGCTTCCATGCTGTTTCTGAAGCCGTGAGAGTTCCACGAACTGCTCCTGAAGATCGTTCGGCAAGGGCTTGAGTTCCCTGGCCGTAGTCCCGTCATCGAAGCTGAAATTCTCCCAGAAAAAGGAGAGCATTTTCACCAGGTGGGATTTACCGCTGCCAAAGAACCCGCTCACCCATGCGGCTGGCTGCTTGGGCTGGTCAAAATGACGAAGATAGGTTTGCAGTATACGCCGTAATCCACTTTCGTATTCGCCTTCGCAGACGAACGTTCTGATTTCATGACGTATGATCTGTTGTCCATCCTTGTCCTTTGAGGAAGTATTGAGTTGAGCAACGCCGTCATTGATCAAATTGTTCTCTTCGGGATTGAGAACGAAAAGGTCTTTATTTTTCATGGTTCTTGATGTTACGCTGTTATTGGCCGTGCGAGGTAACTCCATCCATCTCGCGCATCCATAAGTCGATAATGATTATTATGATATTCACCTGGGAAAAAGATCAACATTCTGCCCTTGTTAAACTGATACAGGTCGTTTAGTACATCCGATAACTTGATAAACCCAAAAAGTGCATTTACATCTGAGATAGCCAATACTGTATTACTTAATTCGGTTGCATTTTCAATAGTATTTTTGATACGCTCAACTACAAAATCTCTGAACCCGGTTTCTACTTGATCCTGAATTTCTGTCGGGCTTTTGAAGTATTCATCACGGTATTCATGCTCTGCCATCCAGACAGGAAAAGCATCGGCCAGGCTTACATGCAGCCAGTTTCGATGATACTTTCGAGTAACTTGTTCAAAATCACCTAACCGGAACATGACCTTGCGATGTTCCGAAGGGTCGTATACCAGGAACCAAACCTTTTCTTGGCCGGATAAATTCTGATTCCATGGCTCACTTACCACCTTCTCATAGTTGTTGATCAGTACATCAGTTTTAGAAATCATGAAGTAATTTTGTTATGAAGTTTCTGAAGTCGGATGATGATGATGCCGCCGGCTTCCTGGTATTCGATAAGATCATTAAGGGCGGCAGAGGCCAGCAGTTCTTTGATTCGGGACAACGGCTGATCCAATACTTTTATCCAGGTCGTGCTCAACAAATCTTTCCCAACAAGGCCATCTCGTTCACCAAGAAAAAGGGCAAACAGAACAACCGGGTAGCCGGGTTGTATGGGAATGCGGATGTTGCGAACCTTGCCCTCGATATATGCCGCTTTCTTCCAGGAGGAGGCAACATTCTGTGCAGCAGAGAGCATGGTTTTGGGAGTGTATCGATCAGGAAACTGGTCATATAATTTATCTTGAAGCTTTTCGACCTGTATTTTTTTCCCTTTTGGGGTGTTGAGAACAACCGGTATAGATGCTCGAAGCAGATCATCCTTATAAACGGCATATAACAAGGATAACACGCGTTGGTCTGCTTCATTTGACATTTTCCACATGAATAGGAAGATTCTCCAAAGCTGGTTGTCATCCCTGAAGTCATACAGCTTGGAAAGAAAGTTTAGCGTTTTCCTGATTCCGGAGCCGCTTTGCTTGTTGAACACATTCAGTGCAATAATTTCTTCTTCTTCAAAGGCACCGTGGCTGATGAGCGCTTTCAGCTCATCAAACATGATGGTTCGGGAGGTATGAATGGTCTGTATGTATTTCTTTTCTTTCTTTTTCATTTCTTGATGATACCGAATAGGGAACTAAACTTTCTTTACGAGCGGCCTGAAAAACTTTGTAAACTTCTCCAGATTATCTTTGAACCAGGCATGTTGGTTCGGCCAGTCATTCCTTATTGTGAAATTACCGGAAGTTTTGAAAAGCACACAGCTCATTTTGCGTCCTTCCATTTTATCCCACAGCAAGTCAGGGCTGATGTTTTTCAAAGACTTCTCATAACCCAATTCGTAGAGTCTCTCATAATTTTGCTCTGCGTCATCACTGGTAATGTTCAGTGCAATACTTATAGAATGTTCTTTTGAGTTTACACTTGCTGACAGAAAGAAATTGCTACGTCCGATTGCAGCATTGATCCAATGCTGGGGTTGAGCACTGTGCAGTTTTACAAAACTTTTGTTGTCCTCTAAAAAGGTGATTAGTCCCTGCCAATATTCTTGCTGTAATAGTTTTGTTTCAGAAAGATTCTCGGAAGAGACGGATTTCCTAAGGGACTTAGCCCAGTTATTAGGCTTAGAAATCATATTGAACATAGGTGCCGGTAGAGAATCATTGATGCGATACAATTCAATTTCAATGCCAAAGAAATTGATTGAATCCTCAGTTATTCGGTTTAGCCAATCCAAAGCAGCGCGATGTTCTTCAGTAAAGCGTTGGGCAATCCAGATAATGGTCACAGCGTCAAGTCCTGAAGCATATGTTATGAGTTGCCCAAGGTGGATGTGATCGGTCTTCTCAAGTTGATTCTCGATGAGGACAAGATGGTTGTTGGTGGTATCGATGCAGGTAATATCAGCCCGATAAGGTCCAACATTGTCCTCTTGTTTCTTGACCTCCAAATCGATGCCAATAGTTTCACCAAGCAGAAGGATGTTTTCCTCTTTTGCTAACCATGGAGTAAAATCGGAATCCTCCTTCTTCCAGTATGCTCTGAGGTCGAGCTTTTCAAATTTACCAAGCTTCATATACAAAAAGTGTTAGTTATTTTCGAATCAAATAAGTTCAGGGGATCGTATTATGGATTAAAACGATTCCATGTCTACCGCAGGAAAATAAGTCCAAGTACCGTTGAAGAGTATTCGTATGAACTGAGATTGAAATTGCACCGCAGGTTATCGGCGCATTCCCTGATGCGCTTCTCGAGCTGCGCAATATTTGTGGACATGGATTTCTTTAGAATATTGAATGATTGATCCTTAATAGAACATCAATTAGGGGTGAATTTGCACTATTTGAGGCAAAGTTACAAGAAGGCTTTTCATGACTCCCTAAGTCGATGTGAAACACTGAGAGGGCTGACATACCATTAACCAATACAACAAACGGAATATCTTCTTCAGAGAGGAACAACGAGGCGTTTATATTCAGATGTTATTGGAAGGAATTGAAGGAGAAAGAGAATCTTTAAATGTGCATTAATAATTAATATGTCATGGTTCACGATCATTCCCCACCTGGGCTATTAAGCTTCTTCGCGCAAACGGTAAGTTTTAATAATACTGTCCAAATCATCAATACATTCGTTCAAAAACTTCTTGCTTTCCAAAACATGATTCTCAGTCGAAAGTATTGTCTGCAAGCTTGATTTTTTAACCACCCTGCTCCACTGTTTGGGACTATTCAAATTAGAGGTTTTCCAGTTGAGATAGTTTTTCTCTATCTCTTTAAAAACCTCTTCCCAGTGCTCAACTCTGCTTGCGTTGGGATTAATTTCGATTTCAATTCCGAGCTCAGGATATTCTTCCTCCTTTTTTGAATTCAACCAAAAACCCAAGAGCACGCTAATTTTATCTTTGTGACCCGAATAGTATATATATCTGTCATGTTCTTTTAACTGAGTCAGACGTGTTGACTTTTGGGTCACATTTCCGTTGACCTTTTCAAATCTTGACGAAATTTCACCAAACAGCACTTCGTCCATTATGTCACTGACATTAGAAAAGTTGCTTAATGTAATAAGGTCGAGGGGTGTGAATTGATTATTCATGGTAAGCTTGTTTGTTTTCATGAATTTAAGGAGTTCATATGTAATAAGATCATCTGGAAAGTTTTTTAAAAGTTCCGCAATCTCAAACCATCTTAGGTGAATAAAGTCGGTTTTAGAGAGTGTGTTGCAGTTTTCAAACAGCTCGTTAACCTCTTTGGGGTCATAGTTTTTCGTTATATAGACAAGCTTTTTATGCTTTTTATTTAAAGACTCCAGGTGCTCGGCATACCTTTTTAACTGTTCTTTACCTTCAGCAGAGTGTACTTTGTTTTCAATAAAAACGGCTAAATCATCCCCAAAAATGGCTATATCAGGACGACTGTTGCTATCGTGATCTTCCAGTGCTGTCAACTCATGTTGTGTAGATATGCTAAGCTCCTCAGTATCAAAGCGATTAATTTTTATTTTTGCGAGAAACACCTTGAGAAGCTCTTGATTGTCAGATAAAACATGGGCAAATATTTCAGTCAGATAATCCTCCAAAGGCTGGCTGCTTTCCCTGGTTACCAGATCAAATAGTGTTTTGAAGAGGGCTTTCATGCAAAAATAATTAAGTCTGAATGACACAGATTGGGGCTCTTACCAGAAATTATCAACAAAAGTACATTGAAGTCTTACAACAGTAATTATAATTGTACTTCTATTTCCAGGCGACAATGATCACTTGGCCCCCAAGTATCCGGATCATTACGTGCCACCACCTTTACTTTATCACTGATGGACTTGGAAGCAAAAACGAAGTCCAGTTGCCTTGTTGCCGTTAAAGGATTCTGTTTGCTATTATAATAAGTTGGAACATTCTTGCTGGTAAGGGGTAGCTCTTTAGGCCAGGGAGTGGCTTGTCGGCCATTTGGCGCCATAGGACCGATATACTCCAAACCTATGGCATTGGCTCGCTCAAAAACTGAATTATACCGCTCAGCCCAATAGGCACTGCCATGTTCTCCGTACCCTTTCAGGATATTCAAGTCCCCTGCAGCTATTATTCTGTGATTCTTTTGTCTGCCAATCAAGACCGATAAATCTGAAAGTATTCGATGAGCCGATGCATCGGCGTAGATCCGACGGCTGCCAATTTCATCAAGAGGCCTTTCCCATGGGGAATATATAGAGGCCACGTAAAAATCAAGATCAGGATTCAAGGCATTAACTTTCGCTACTGCAAGACTCCCAAGGCGGCTGACGGCCAACTCACCACTTGCAGCATCTTCAACTGATTTCGACTTTAACCACTCAATATTTACCCGGTTGCTTAGTTTGACCACAACTGCCCTCCACGGCCTATTTATGCCTTTACCTCCTGTTTCCCAAGGTGAATCATCAAATTCAATTTCTTTCGGCAGATCAGATGGAGGGCGGGAAGCTTCTTGTAGCAATGCAAGATCCGCATCAGATTCGAGTAAGGAATACCATGCTTCCGTGCGTTGTGCTATGTTCCAGCTAATGATTTTCAAAAGTATATTTCGTTTAATGGCGCGCCTGACCAGCGCGCGCAGTTTTTAGCCCATATGCGTTCAGGCGCTTGTTAGTATAATCATTTTTTCGAACCAATTACGAGATTGTCCACCACTTTTAAGATCGATGTGTCCCAAGGATAGTCCTTTTTTGTTTTCACCCATTGTTCTGCCTTTAAATAAAATGTTGCATTGGAAGCAACTGGAATAAAAAACTGTGAAATAATTTCCTTCATAGTGAGCCATTCGGCCTCCAAATCATTCCTTATGTTTTTATTTTCACGTAAAAAATCAAGAGTATATTGACGGTCGATAGGTGGTATGACATTTGGTAACATGTGATGCATGACTTTGGAATTGCCAACAAGGGAAGTCCCGCTTGCCATCACTTTAACACCACAAAATATTTCTTTTAACACGGCCCATTTGATTTCTGACATTTCGCGAAAGTCGAATGTCTGTGCCTCAAGAACCCTACCTATTAGTCTCTGTATACTTTGCGAAAAAACCTCAAAGCTGCACATTTTAGATCCACCACTACCCATTCTATGCATACCCCAAGTGGCAAGGGTTGCGTAGACATATTCCAGGTGTGTTAATGATGCTGGATCATGCCTGGTTGCTAAAGCACGTTCATGGAAGTAAAGGCTGGGACCTCGAAAAGTTTTAGCTTTGTAATATACATCATGATAATTATCAGCGTTTGAAAGTATATTTCTGATCTTATCCTGGTACTCGAATTTTTTCTTATAGGAAGTTCTTTGGGTAGGTTCTATTTCAGAGCCCCTACTGGATCTGAGCACGGTTTTTTCAAGGTCAGATAGGGAAATTTGCATTGGTTTGGTACTCTTGTCGCAGTGGAAAACCTCACTTGTCCCAGTAAGGCTGTAAATTTGCGCCAGTAGCGCACAATCAAGATCTTTGTAATGGCCCTTTTCAACATTCCTATGGTGTGAAGGGGTACCGTAGAAATCAGGATGCTCCATTTTTATTTGGTTTCCGATCTCCTGCGGTGACATTGGATTGGAGTTTGATGACAAAATTTTTTTGACAACATTACTAAATTTCATTTTCCCTCTATGACGCTAATTATTAGCGTGTAAAAACACGCATATGGAATTACACAACCCACATAATCCAGAGTAAATAACTCCTCCGGCAATTGTAATCAGAAATTCTCAAAGAGTCCAGATGTTTTGGATTGTCGCAAAAGGATAAATCTCATTCTGACTCCCCCTGTGCCCAGCCATCCGGGCCTGGTGGGATTTCCCGGCATCCGACTGGTGAAACGGGCGCGTTGATGAGGGGGGGGCAGTTTGTCCGGGATAACCACTGCCGTAGTTGGGACTGGAATATCTGCTCAGTTAGAAATTGACGCTTTTAATCAATCCAAATAAAGTATTTAACCTCGGGTTAGTAAATTTACTATAAATCGCTTCAAGCCTATCTCAATCCGTTTTTAATCCAGATCCTTGAGCTTCTTCTGCAAGTCAATCTCATTCGTATGAACATAGATCTTCGTGACTTCCAGGCTGTTGCCCAGAAATTTTCCGATATCCATAATATCCATACCAAGGCGATGAAGTTCTGTCCCGCATGAGTGCCGGACCCCGTGCATACAAAGATCCTTGGGTAATCCGGGTACGAGTTTTTTGTATTCATTGAAAACCTTGGATACATGTGCTTCACTCATCTTGATCTCCGTGAAGGTACTTTTTGGACTTGGAAATACCAGTCCGCTTGCCGGATACCCGTTCAATTTGTGCCACGCCTTTAGAATCTGATGTGCTTTTTCACGAATGGGGATGGTCCGGTCTGTTTTCGTCTTGGTATTGACGACGGTCATGAACTTTTTCTTTAAATTAATGTACTCCCATCGCAGATTGACAATCTCTCTTGCGCGCAAACCCTGAAAGAAAACCACCGTAAAGAGAGGACGAAACCACAGACGCTGCTGCACTTTTTTGGACACGTGCTTTTTCTTTTTATGGCTTTTCTTCTTGTCCCTGTACGCCTTAAAAATGAGCTTTAGCTGCTCTTCATTAATAACCTTTTCAGAAATATTCGTTTTGGTCCGGGGCGGTTTGATTTTCGCCGTTACATTGACATCAACATACTCGTTATCTGCCAGCCATTTGAAAAATACCTTCAGATGACGGAGATAGCTTTTCTGGGTGGCTGGCTTGATTCCACTTTTAAAGCAAAAATCCCGGATATCTTTCTCTGTGATCATGGTCACAGGCAGAGTATCTCCTACCTGGTCCTGTAACATTTTAAGATGTCGCCGGTAGTTGCCCGATGTTACATCATTCGCCTGACTCCTTTCACTCACAAACTTCTCGGCCATTGCATCTAAAGAAAAGTTCAGGGCCGATGCTTGCTTGAGACTAATATCCTTTTTGGGGCTCCATCCGCCGAAGGGATCAATTTCTCCATCTTCATATCGCCGCGCGTAGTCCACGGACAGCCTTTCGGCTTTTTTTTTGACTTTCGTACCCAGTGAAAAGCGTTTATTCTCCTTTTTGCCATCAACCGTACGAGTGAAGGTGATGGAATAGATGCCGTCTTTGCGCTTGAATGTGGATGCCATACTCGAGGTTCTTGAATTAGCGTGTGGTAACATAGTAGCAAAATGTCACCACAAATGTCACCACCAAACGACTTTTTCGGTAAAAAATATTACCAAAACGGCATTTTTGCCATTTGCGAAAAGCCAGGCAAAACTGCCGCAAAATCGCTTCAGGACATAAAAAAACCCCGAATTTCCGAAGAAAAACGAGGTTTTGAAAGGAGTGGGCCCGGAGGGATTTGAACCCCCGACCAATCGATTATGAGTCGACTGCTCTAACCAACTGAGCTACGGGCCCGGTAACGAATACTGACGGCCTGCATTGATGTATTTTTCTATATCTGACACAGCTTTGAAATATATAGTATTCTGAAACCTTATTCAATGTAATATCGCATGTTTATCACCGCACACGCTTACGGCGGAATGGTAAACGGCCATATTGATGTTCTGATTTTCGATCCACAGGTACAGCTCCGGTATTCAGCCGGCCACAATCACCGATGCCGTTCCGCTTTCTTCGCAATTTTCTAATCGCTCCAACTTATGACATTCATTTTTTCTCTTGCATTCTCCCTGCTTTTGACCCTTTCAGCACCCGGGACCGGGACTGCGGACGCATCGCCTCACACTCCTCCATCTGATGACAATGCCCGGGATGTGTTCGAGGAACTCGACCGCCGGCGTACCACCATCGAGTACGAATCGTCCCGCATGACGATGATCATCCACAGCTCCCGTGGGAGCACCCGGACCCGCGAATTGCGGACCTGGAGTATCAACAGAGATGATGAATCTAAACAGCTGACCTTTTTTGAATCACCGGCCGATGTGAGGGATACGGGACTGCTGAATATCACCTCCAATGGTGACGAACACCAGCAGGTCTATCTGCCCGCGGTCGGTCGTGTACAGACGATCGGATCATCCGAGCGCGGCGACCGGTTCATGGGAAGTGATTTTACCTATGAGGACCTTGGACAGCAGAATCCCGACAATTACGATTTTGAGGAGGTCGACCGGGACAGTGAGCGCATTCTGCTGAAGGCGATGCCACAGCATGACAGCCAGTACGACCATATCTTCTATCACATAGATCCGGATGATTACCTGCTGATGAAGGCCGAATATATTGATCATGACGGGAACAAAATCAAGCGGCTGGAAGTCGGGGAGTATCAGAACATCCGGGATGATATCTGGCGTGCGGATTACATGGTTATGCATGATCTCGAAAATGACCGCAAAACCGAGCTGCGCTGGGAAGACCGCACGTTCGATGAGCCGATATCCGCAGATCTGTTCACTGAACGCCAGCTTCGCCGCGGCATTCCCAGGTGAAAACAGCCCGGGTCAGAACGGAACTACCCCTAAAAGCAATTTCTGACCCGAAAGGCAATTTCTGCTCCACTGGTCACCTGTGTGCTGCGGCCGCTCCGCTGATCCGTATTACTTCTTTTTGATCATCTCTTTCGGCCTGGTCGTCAGCACCGGAATTTTGGCCCACTGTACCACTTTCTCGGCGGTCGAGCCCATAAACATATGTGACAACCCGCTGCGGCCATGCGTGGCGATCACGATCATATCCGCATTCTCTTCGGCATAATCCACAATTTCATAGTGTGCCGATATGCCCCTCACCTGCTCAAATTTCATCGGGATCCGGTAATTGTCATCACCCCGCTGAAGCTGCAGAAAGAAATTGTCATCATCCCTCCTCTCCAGCTCAATTCGGGCTTTGGGTTTCCCGGCAAAGAAAGCCTCTACTTTCTTGAAAGACTTGTTCCGGAATTTGCGCAATATTTGCTCATCGGGATCATCGTTTTCATCGGGTTCCGATCCGTGAAGCTCCTTCACATTCAGCAATGTAATTTCAGACTTCAGCCTTCCCGCCATTATGGCTGCCGGAAGGATTGCGCGCAGGGACAGATCGGAGAAATCGGTCGGCACAACAATGTTTTCCGTACTTTGGGGAAGCACGGTTCCGGATACTGACAGAACAGGTATCCGGCTGAACCGAATCACCTTTTCGGTTACATGTCCGCGTATGATGTGATCTGCATGAGTTCCCTGTGCACCCATGACAATCAGGTCGTATTTTTGCTTATGGGCGTGCTCCAGGATGATTTCGTATGCCTTCCGGCCGATCTTGACGACAGCCTTGCCGCGGTGCTCTTCGGTAATGTGTTTATCCAGCTCAGCCTGAATTTTCTCTTCGGTCTGCTCAAGAATCTGGGGATAAACATCCTGATCCAGCGAAAACGGGTACCCGACTTTTTTCATGCTTTCGTGAAGATATTTGATGGTGGGCACGACATTTACCATATCCACCGTACCGCCAAACACTTTAAGCAGCGACTCAGCATAGGCATATGCTTTGCGCGATCCCTCCGAAAAATCGGTCGGAACAAGTATCCGGTTGAGTTTTTTCATAGCATACCTCGTCTCTGTATCAGGTTGTGATCATTGCATTATCTCTGAAGCAATATAGCATTTCCCCGGAGAGTTGGGAATAGTTTAATGCACCGGTCAGGGCCCTTTTCCGACAAGTCCTTTTTTATTCATCACACGTCCGAGATATCCCACAAGCAAAAACCCGACCAGCATCGTCCCGACACTGCCATAGAGTGACCATCCGCCTACGGAAAGCCGGGGATCTTCGCCCGGATCAAGCCAGTCAGGCCAGTACGGACTGCTGGAAACCAGCACCCTGCGCACATTTCTGACTTCGATTTTTTGCTCATCGTCAGGCGCATCGGGATTGATCACATGGCCGAGTTCCGAGTATTCCGGTCGTCTTCTGGATGGCTCATCCTCCTTCAGTTCCTGCACAAGCGGATCATCTGCCGGAAGCACGCGCGATTCAACAATTTCCCTGTAATCTCTTTCCTGGAAAGGCCAGATCACGTAAAGGGAACCGGCCATAAATCCGACCAGCAGGCAAAGTGTGAGGATATGGAATCGCTTAAGCAGCCATGACAGAAGCCGGACGAACAGTACCAGTCCCACGACCATCCCCAGCCCGAAAGGAAACAACACCGAAAGCGCCTCAAGAAAGCGGTCGGTGGGCAGCAGTGCTATGTGACTCAGGATATATTCATATTTCCGGAGTATGAGAAGAATAAAAGAGCCTGATATTCCCGGCAGCACCATGGCCGTGATAGAGAGTGACCCGCTCAGAAACACAAAAAGGCTGGTTTCCGGGGTATCGGTGGGAACCAGGGTGACGATGCGGAACCCGATGCCCACACCGGCAAACACAATGAGCAGCTCTTTCCATCCCACATCACCGATCGCCTTCAGCAGCAGCAGAATGGATCCGGATATCAAACCGAAAAAGAGTCCGTAAATAACTTCCGGACGGGTATGCATGAGTACCGGCAGGGCCACGATAGTTGTGAAAAAGAAGACGGCGGAGACGCCGCCCAGGAAGACGGAAATCAGGAACTTCCAGTGCACCCGCTCAAATAATTCAGCCCATTGCAGCGTAAACAGCTGGCCGACGGCCTTCAAATCCACGCTTTTGATAGCAAATATGAGTCGTGTGTAGATTCCGAGGATGAGCGACATCGTGCCGCCGCTGACACCCGGAACCACATCAGCCGATCCCATGGCGAATCCTTTCAGATAGAGAAACGGCATTTCCCGGGGCTGGGTAAGGTCATTTTCGGGTATGACCAGATCATGCTGATCGCGCTCATCTTTGTTTGCCGAACCGGATGATGCCGGAGACTCCTCGTCCGGTTGCTGGTTCTGACTCTTTTTGTGTTCGTCACTCTTTCCTGGAAAATGCATAAGACAACTTTGAAGCGGGGTATGCCCTGAATCCAACTCTGGTCTGATATGGTGCGTTATTAATTGCGCTCAAATATACGATGAAAACGATACCGAAATAAAATAACCGGCCGTTTTTCTTTCCGGCAGGTATTTGGTGACAAACTTTTCTATTTTTGGCGCAACCAACTCATTGCCGGATTTTTTCCACAAAACCTTACTGCACATGAATATTCTTGTCATCGGCGGAGCCGGTTACATTGGCTCGCACGCCGTCTATGAACTTAACGATGCCGGACATCAGGTTACCATACTTGACAACTTCTCAACCGGTCTTCGTGAAAATGTGGATGCCCGGGCCGAACTGGTGGAAGGTGATGTGCAGGACCTGACGCTGCTCTCCCGCATCCTCGCAGGAAATGGCGGCAGCGACGGCTCGCCTTTTGACTCCGTGTTTCACTTTGCTGCGCTCAAGGCTGCCGGCGAATCGATGACCGATCCGGAGATTTATACCAGTTCAAATCTCGTGGCCACGATGGAGCTGCTTAACATGATGGTCCGCCACAATGTTAAGAATTTTGTATTCTCTTCTTCTGCAGCTACGTACGGAGAGCCTGAATATCTTCCGATTGATGAGAACCACCCGCAGAATCCCATCAATTATTACGGATACACCAAACTGGTTATTGAGCAGACACTGAGCTGGTACAGCCGCCTGAGAGGACTTCGCTATGCCGCGCTGCGCTATTTCAATGCCGCGGGTTACGACACGCAGGGCCGCATTACAGGCAAGGAACAGAATCCGGCCAATCTTCTGCCCATCGTAATGGAGGCTGCTTCCGGTCAGCGTAAAAGCATGCAGGTATTCGGCAATGATTATCCCACGCGTGACGGCACCTGCATCCGCGATTATATTCATGTCAATGATCTGGCCACTGCCCATGTGCGTTCCATGGAATATCTCAAAGAAAAAGACGAGGATCTGTGCCTGAACCTGGCGACCGGAAAGGGATATACCGTTCTGGAAGTCATAAAAGAGGCAGAAAAGGTCAGCGGGCGGACAGTTCCTTACAAAATCACGGACCGGCGCCCCGGCGATCCGGCCGAGCTGGTGGCTGCATCCACCCGCGCCCTGGAAACCATCGGCTGGAAGGCCCGGCACTCGGATGTGAGCCAGATTGTCGAAAGTATGTGGCACATCTATAAATAGACAATGCCGCAGATGAAACAGACGCAGCCGCAGATGCCGCACATCGCGGCTTCACACAAATTATGACTCTCTTCCGGCAAGGTAAATTTGGGCTGCACTTCAGGAAGTGCCTATATTACATATGCGGTAAGTACAGCTCATCGGGATTATGGCCCGGTGAAGCCGGTGCCGCATGTACGGCACGCATTGCGGCATAGCTGTATAACGTTGCGGGAAAGAGAAATTTCAGTCACTTTACATTTTAAAACTGCTGTTTAGATGATGCAGAATCCACTGAAACCGAATGAACGGGTATTTAAAAAACGAAGGATGGCTCTGGTGGAGGAGCTGGAATCGAAAGGTATCCGCGACAAGCGTGTCCTGGCGGCTTTCGAAAATGTAGCCCGGCACAAATTTGTGGATTCGGCACTTGCACATCGCGCCTATGAAGACACAGCACTTCCCATCGAAATGGGTCAGACCATTTCCCAGCCGTTTACCGTAGCCAAGCAGACCGAACTTATGGAGGTCAGCGAAGGCGACAAGGTACTTGAAATCGGTACGGGATCGGGTTACCAGGCGGCCATCCTGTGTGAACTCGGAGCGAAAGTTTACAGCGTTGAACGCCATCAGATGCTTTACAACCGGTCAAGGGAGATTCTCGAAGAACTTGGCTACAGGCCGAATCTCAAATGCGGTGACGGCACGATGGGCTGGTCGGCATACGCACCATATATGAGCATCGTTGTCACAGCCGGCGCTCCCGTCATCCCGGAATCGCTGAAAAGTCAGCTGGATACCTGCGGGCGGCTGGTTGTGCCCGTCGGCGATGAAGAAAAACAGGCCATGTACCGCATCACACGGCATGCTGACGGTCATTTCGAAGAAGAAAAGTTTTCCATTTTCAAATTTGTTCCGCTCATAGGCAAACAAGGCTGGAATCTTTAGAAAAAGCGCAACACCCGAGTGAGCACATCCCTTTTCAAAAGAATCTTCCGACGACGCAACATCCTGCCGCTGATCGGGCTGAGCCTGTTTATCATCGCTATCTGGATTCTGCAGAATGAGGTTCAGCAATTCAGCTGGAGCACGTTCAGGGAGCATGTCCGGCTGATACCGGACCATCAGCTGATGCTGGCTTTCGGGGTCACGATTGCCGGTTATCTGATCCTGACGTTTTATGACAAACTGGCGCTGTACAATTTCGGAATCAGGCTGAAGTGGAAAAAAGTGGCCAAGGCATCCTTCCTGGGATTTGCCTTCAGCCACAATATCACGCCTTCGCTGCTGGTGGGCGGAACCATGCGGTACCGCATCTATTCATCCATGGGAATCAGCGGATTCAATGTGACCAAGGTGGTCGGATTCTGCGCTTTCACATTGTGGGTCGGCTTTATGGCACTTGGCGGGGTGATTTTCGCCGGAACATCGGTCCGCATACCGGCGTCGGTGGACTGGCCCCTGCCCAATCTGCAGATACTCGGATGGATATTCATCGCACTCACGGTGCTGTATCTGATTCTCTGCCGGTTTATCCGTGCTTCCATCGTTTTCCGGGGGAAAATTTTCAAACTGCCTGAGGTGCATGTGGCTTTCGGTCAGATCGTGGTCTCCTCGACGGATCTGGTTACATCATCGCTGATCCTGTATTTGCTGCTCCCTCCTATCGATGAGCTTTCCTATCCTCTGTTTCTGGCCATCTACCTTATCGGTTTCATGGGGGGAATACTGAGTCAGGTTCCCGGCGGACTCGGCGTGATTGAAACCATACTCGTGCTTATGCTCGGGGCTTTTGTGGAGTCTTCACAAATCCTGAGCGCCGTGCTGGTATATCGCCTGTTCTATTTCATCATCCCCTTTGCGGCGGCCATTACCGTTCTCGGGATACACGAAATCCGTCAGAGAAGAAAACAGTCAGGTAAAAGGTCAGGTGAACGGTCAGGTCATCTCTGAAGCCGCTCGTACTCAGAGATGCGGCTGTCGTCTATGGTCGTCAGAATGTTGTAGGCTTCAAGCCGGCGCTCGGTGTCTGCTTCCATAAATATAGCCCTGAACTCACGGTGCTTGGCAGCAAAAAGCAGTTCAAAGACATGGCGGGCACTGGTTCTGCGCTGGGATTGCTGGATAAGATCAAACGCCTCGAGGATATTGTCGCGTGATTCGTCCGGAGACTGCGTAAACAGGTCAAGGCCTTTGCGATGATACAGGTAGAGCGCAGTCCGGAAATCCTCGTAATTGGGATTAAGCATTTGAGCGACCAGGTCGCTGCGGCTGCGGCGGGATCCGCTTGCCGTCCATCCCGATCCGGAAGACTCACCGAGGTCTGATATACGGCGGGCATTGCGGAAGTAATCCTGTCCCCCCAACTCCGAAAATGTATCGTAGTCGAAGCCGAGAATAATGTTGGCGTAGAAGTCAAGGACGGATGCGATGGGATCGTACTGGTAGGTGTCGTGCAGCAGATTGGTGCTGCTTCCGAACTCAAATGACCAGTTGTTGTCGGTGATGACCAGAACCGGGGTGACCTGGAGGGTATTGAAAATGGGCCTTTCGGTGGATACAAGCAGCGTGGCACTGAAATTCCGGTCTTCGACCGAATTAATCACAACCTGGATATTCACGTTGATGCGCTCCACATCTTCAAACCGGTCTTCGGTCCAGCGGTTGTTTTCCAGATACTCTTTGATCATCGGCTCCAGATCATAAATGTACTCATGATCTGTGGTGCTGATCTGGCTCGTGTTGAGATCAACCGATACATTGAAAACCTGCTGAGCCAGGGCCTGTGCTGGCATCATCAACAGTATTGCAGAAAAAAAGGCGAGAAGTAGCCGCATCAATTATCGTCTGTTTGTGCTGTCGCTGGTAAGGTTGCTGCTGTAAAGTTATCTGCATTTCAAAGGCAATGCAAGATAACGGAGAGTTTTATGGATAACGAATTTGCAACAGGTTTTTGCGAATTAAGAAGAAAACGCTGCAGATCCGTCAGGCAATCAACCGTCAGGCAGCCTGAGGGATCATTAAAAATAACGCCAATACCCTGAGTTTAGCGTGGATAAACATTTTAAAAATATCCGTTCCCTCCGTGAAGCCGGGCGCGATGGCAAAGAAACCACCCTTTCGTGGTTACGGCTCCGGTGCCGTGCACTCCTGTGCCCGCACCTGCTGCTGTTTCTGGTGTTTTCAGCTGCATTTGCAGGCGACAGCTTTGGTCAGTGGACGATGGGCAGCAGAAGCATCGCCATGGGCGAGGCACATACAGCTCTGACCGGGGACGAATGGGCTGTTTTTCACAATCCGGCAATGATCAATTCCAAAGAGAGAGCCTTCGGAGTGTTTGCCATACGATATTTTGGCCTGAGTGAGATCCAGGATCAGGCGGCATTTATCACAATCCCGGCCGGCAGTCTGTTTTCATCGCAAAAGTTTCAAAACGCCATTTCGGCCGGCATCCATACCTATGGATTTGAACTCTACCGGGAAACAAACCTGCGTCTGGGATGGGCCGTGCGCCGGCAGCGTATACAACTGGGAGCTGTCATCAATTACACTCATCTCAGAATTGAAGGATACGGGGCCGGCGGTTCGCCGCTGATTGATGCAGGTCTCGCTGTCAGAGCCACAGGCCAGATAACGGCAGGGGTTCGTGTAACCAATCTGATGCTTACGCAGTCAGGAAACACCCAATCCGGCGTTTATCCGGCCGAAATTGCCGGTGGATTGTCATGGGACACTGCGCACCGCCTGGTCTTGTCGGCTGACCTCGTCAAGGATGTGTTGTTTCCAATATCCCTGCGCACCGGATTTGAAGCGGAACCGATGGATGGATTTTTTCTTCGGGGCGGCTGGATATCGAGTCCTTTTACCTGGACAGCCGGGACGGGGCTGGTACTTTCCCGTTTCCGGGTCAGCATGGCGGTCCAGCATCACCATGTTTTGGGGATGAGTCCCGGGATAGATTTGCTGGTAACAATCTGAAATGCAGCCAATGGATTCGTAATCATGCTCTCTGAATACGCCTCTAGCAATTTCATGACCGGTTTCATCGCTGCTGTGTCTGCGCTCGCTTATATTTTTTATGCCGGCAAAGCGGAAGCATATGATTCCGCAATCTCCGGAGCTGAGCCGGACCCTCCTTTGGAACTCTTTCTTGAGTATGCAGACTACGATGAATTCGAGAGTCAGGAAGCGATGGAGGCTTACCTTGAAGACCTGTCCGAAATTTTTCCTCTGGATGTTAACCGTGCTGCTATCGAAAAGTTGTTGATGATCCCGGGCATCCCCGAGCGCATAGTACATATGATTGATGAACACAGAAGTCATAACCACATTTCATCAATCGAAGATCTTCAGGAGATCCGTGGAATCGGAACTGCCAAAGTTGCTTCTCTGCGCCCATGGCTTTCCGCCGGTCACAAAAGATCGGGACTGCATTCAGTCCGGCAAGATGTCACTGTAAGGCAAATGTTCCGGTTTCAGCAGGTGCTTGAGAAAGCATCGGGGTATTCAGCACAAGATGGGACAGAACCCCACTATCTCGGCCCGCCCTTCCGGCTTCAGCACAGACAACAGGTATCCGGAAGCCGGGTTGCAGCCAATCTGACCCAAGTAAAGCTGCCGGGTGAGCCATTCGAGGCGCCGGCCGGATTTGATTTCACCTCTGCCAACATCTCCATCAGTGACACCGGGCCGGTCAGCAGGTTTGTTTTGGGAGATTATTCGGCACGTTTTGGTCAGGGACTTGTGATGTGGAGCAGTGCCTCTTTTGGCAAAGGCGGGGTTTCGCACACCGCGCCATACCGCAGAGCCCATGGGATTATGCCATACGGATCCTCCGGGCAGGCGGGGTTCCTGCGTGGAGTGGCTGCAGAAACAAAGCTTCCAGTGCCCTTTGTGACCCGAAGCCCCATAAACAGTTCAGGCAACCGAACAAAATCCGGAGACCCGGCTTTGGTGATTTCCGGATTCCATTCCTCCCGCAACCGCACTGCTGTTGAACTGCAGGGAGATACCATAAGACCTCCCTCCCAAAGCCCGTTCCATCGCACTGAAAACGAACTGTCCAGAAAAAACAACACGAAAGAATTTGTTACCGGCGGCAATATATCGGTCCGAAGTCAGCGATGGTCTGCCGGGGTCACATATGCTTCATTCCGGTTGAACCGGCCGGTTGTTCCCGCATCCGGATCGTCACCATTCAGGGGACGTGATACCCGCAACATCAGTTCAGACATTGTGGTTACACACAACAGGTTTCGCCTGTTTGCAGAATATGCGCTGAAACTCAGTGAATCTGGAGATGACGCATCCGGATACAGTCAGGCTTTACATCCTTTTTCAACGGGGAGTTCGGTAAACGGGAATTCAACAACCGGGAATTCAACAACCGGGAATACAGCATCCCGGAATGCATGGATCGCGGGGATATCCGGAACAATCGGCATCTCAGACTGGATTTTATCCCTGCGAAACTATGGGCCCGGCTACTGGTCGGAATCCGGCAGTGCATTTGGCGAGGGCAGTGCTCCGCCCGGGAATCAGTCGGGCTGGTATGCGGGTTTTCGTGTTCGTCCCCACAGCAGGTTTCATATACACGGATTTCTCGACAGATTCCACTTTCCTGCTCCCGTCAGAAGTAACATCCGGCCATCGGCTGGATATGAACCGATGATCGCGCTTCAGTACCGGCCGTCGACAGGAATGAGCATCAACGTTCGGCTGCGATACAAAAAACGCGACACAGAGGCGGAGGTTCAGGATGATTATCTCAGGAATATCAGAATCAGCAGTTATGACACACGTCTGGCCGGCCGGTTTCAGATTGACTGGCATGTTACCGGCAGTCTTTTTTTAAGATCGCAGTATGATATGGTCAGAACCGGTGGTCTGCATCAGGAAACAAACAACGGGATGTCACTGACCAAAGTGATTCGAACTGCGTTCCGGAAGCGCTGGCGGGTTGACATGGGACTGACGGCATTCCAGACCACTGGTTTCTCGTCTCGGCTGCATGTCTACCAGCATGATCTGACACATTCCATGGCATCGGGCATGGTTTACGGAACCGGGCGGCGCAGCTACCTGGTCGTGCGCTATCGTCCCTTTGATTCCATTCTGGCAGAAATAAAATACAGCCGGACACATCATTTTGACCGGGCGCATGTTGGAACGGGCCATGACATGACTGCCGGTCCGGTGCGTTCTGCGGCAGGCGTTCAGCTGATTTTTCAATATTGACAAAATGCCGGGAAGTGTCCGCTCAGGAACTTGAACCCCGTGGAAGAAGCAATTATACCGGGTCCGACTTGAGCTTCTGAATATACGGAGCAGGAACCTCGACCAGGATTACATGATTCAGCTGTTCAACTTCAAGACAAACCCGCTTGCTGCCCCTCCAGTCCATCCATTTTCCCTGGTTTCCTTTAAGTGGTCCGTCCACAATCTCCACCGGTTCTCCTTTTTTGAAGTTTCGTTCTGTAACTTCGAAAGCATCCGGACCGATGAGAATCTTTTTTATCATATCAATTTGTTCATCCCGAATGGGAGCCGGCTCCCCGTTGAACGTCACAGCGCAAGCAACGCCGTCGACCGTAACAGCATGATAAAGCTGTTTTCTTTCGGTCCGGACAAATACATATCCATTAAACAGAGGCACTACAACCTTCTTTTTCCGATCGCTCCATTGCCTGACCACCGTCTGAACGGGCAGCCAGGCTTCAAACCCCGCCTCCTTGAGTCTCTCCTCGACTTTTTTCTCAAATCTGGGCCTGGTGTAAAGGACATACCATCGGGTATTCATAGCGCGTCGCAACTCATGATAATTTGTGAATTCATTCAAACTTAAATATCCCAAGTTGCAAAGAAAGATACCAGCATAATTGAAGAAGATTTTGAATGCGCATTGGGATTATCCTGTTTTGAACATATGGTTGCGGTTGTGGCTGTGGTTCTGGCTGCAGCTGTGGCTGTCATATTAACTGCCACTTTCATTGCTTTATCAAAAATCAGGCTTCATAACATCAGTTCCGATTCCATGACTTGTTTAACATAAGCCTGAATTTCAGGAATCATATCCGGTCATTGGCATTTCATCTGTTAATAATTCATCTGTTAATAATTTATGATTCTGACGTCACATGAACCGAAGGTCACGAAGTGAAATACCCATGTTGGCTATAATCATGCTCCTTTGTGACGGTAAGCCGCCATGGGCATTTCATCTTGATTGTTCTTGCCGTATATTTAAAGGATACCAAATATTGGACTCGTCCCGTCCGCAAATTATTAATTTTCATAGCATCAACTTCATATCTTTATGGGTAAACGAACGCTGGTAACCTCCGCACTTCCGTACGCCAACGGCCCCATACACCTTGGCCATATGGCCGGAGCCTATTTACCTGCCGATTTCTATGTGCGCTACAAACGAATGCGCGGTGAAGATGTCGTTTTTATTTGCGGATCTGATGAACACGGTGTACCTATAACCATTGCAGCCGACAAAGAAGGGGTCACTCCACAGGAAATTGTGGACCGGTTTCACGAGATGAATAAAAAAACCTTCGAAGAGTTCGGTATAACATTTGATTATTTCGGCAGAACCAGCTCGAAAGTCCATCATGAAACATCCCGGGATTTTTTCAGGAAACTCAATGAAAAAGGGGTGTTCAAGAAGAAAAAAGAAATCCAGTTTTATGATGAACGTGCCGGGATGTTTCTTCCTGACCGATACGTAAAAGGTACGTGTCCGCACTGCGGATATGCCGAAGCATTCGGCGATCAGTGCGAAAAATGCGGCACCTCACTCTCCCCGACCGACCTCATTGAACCGAGAAGCATGGTCACCGATGAGCAGCCGGTCCGGAAAGAGACCGAACACTGGTTCCTGCCTTTGGGTGATTTCCAGGACGATCTGAAAAAATGGCTTGACAGCACCGAAAACTGGAAACCCAATGTCATGGGACAGGTCAAAAGCTGGCTTGATCTTGGCCTGGGAGACCGGGCGGTCACCCGTGATCTGACCTGGGGCGTCCCGGTACCCCTGGAAGAAGCAGAGGGCAAAGTGCTCTATGTGTGGTTCGATGCCCCTATCGGTTACATCTCGGCTACCAAAGAATGGGCGGAAAATTCCGGGCAGCCTGATTTGTGGAAAAAGTACTGGTGTGACGAGGATACCGATCTCATCCATTTTATCGGCAAAGACAATATCGTCTTCCACTGCATCATGTTTCCGGCCGTACTGATGTCGTATGACGGCTACATTCTTCCCAAAAATGTCCCGGCTAATGAGTTTCTCAACCTGGAAGGCAAGAAACTGTCAACATCCCGGGGATGGGCCGTCTGGCTCCACGAATACCTCAAAGATTTTGAGCCGGACCTGCTTCGCTACGTACTCGGCATAGGCCTTCCGGAAACAAAAGACTCTGACTTCTCCTGGAAGTATTTTCAGGAGCATATCAACGGAGAACTTGCCGACATCCTGGGCAATTTTATTTTCAGGACGCTCTCTTTCACTAACCGGTACCATGAGGGCAACGTCCCGGAAGCCGGCCCCCTGTCGGATAAGGACAAAACCATGCTTAGTGATATCAGCCGGCTCAGGGATGAAATCGCCGGGCTTTATGAGACGTTCCGCTTCCGTGAAGCCATCCAGAAAAGCATGCAGCTTGCCCGGCTTGGCAATAAATATTTTACCGAAATGGAGCCCTGGCATCTTCGGAAAAACGATCCGGAAAGATGTGCCACGGTATTGAACGTGTGCTGTCAGGTATCGGCAGCATTATCCGTTCTTTTTGATCCGGTCATCCCCGATGCCAGCGCGAAACTCAGATCTTACATGAATATTGAAAAAGCCGGCTGGGCCGATATTGGCGAACAGACTATCCCGGCAGGACACCCTATAGAAAAGGGCGAAATTCTGTTCAAAAAAATTGAAGATGATGTCATCGATGCGCAGTGGAAAAAGCTCGAGGAGCAGAGCAAGGAAAGCGAAGCCGATGAACCCAAGCTTGAACCGCTGAAAAACACCATCACATTTGAAGATTTCGGCAAGCTGGATTTGCGTGTCGGTGAGATTATCACTGCTGAGCCGGTCCCCAAATCCAATAAATTGATAAAGGTAATCGTTGATATTGGCATTGAGAAACGTACAATCATGGCCGGCATCGCCGGACAGGTTGACCCGGATGAACTTACGGGGAAAAAGGTCACTGTAGTTGCCAATCTCAAACCAAGAAAAATGATGGGCATTCCCAGTGAAGGAATGATTCTGATGGCTGAGACACCGGACGGCAAACTCAAATTTCTCACCTCAGACGCGCAGAACGGCAGCATCATCAGCTGATCTGCTGATCTGCTGATCTGCTGATCTGCTGATAATTTATCATACCCAGGAGTATTTACATATAGTGTTTCGTAACGGAGATCGATTTACAGGAAGTAAAATTGCAGAATCAGCTATTCGCTGGGGTGCCCGGCAAATGGACACATTTTGCCTTTTCCGGCTCTATTGTCCAAAAGCCGAACTCATAGAGCTTGTAATTTTCGAAACTTATGAGCAGCAGGAAGGCGAATCCCACAGCATGAACAAGCTGGATGACGGCTCCTGGCATCTCAAACTGCCCGGCGACTATACCGGGTTCTACTATGCTTACCGCATATCGCATCCGAAAGACAACCACGCGCTTCTGCACACCGATCACCTGATCGCAGATCCATGGTCCCTACAGGTAAAAACCTTAAACCATTATCAGCAGCACGCCAGAACACGCATCGTATCATCAGAACCGTTTGACTGGGAAGGTGATACCTTCGTCATCCCCGAGGAACAACGGGATCTTGTCATATATGAAGCTCATGTCAAGGACCTGACAGCCCATCCTTCCGCCGGGTCAAGTGCCCCGGGAACCTACAACGGCTTCATCGAGCCGGGAATAACCGGGGGCATTGAACACCTCAAGCGACTCGGCGTCAATGCAGTAGAATTTCTTCCGCTGCAGAAGGCAGCCGGCTTCGAGCCTCCCTTTAACAAAAATACACCAGAGGGCTTTCTGAATACATGGAATCCGTACAGCCGGAATTACTGGGGTTACATGACAAGCTTCTTTTTTGCACCCGAAACCCTCTATGCGTCCGATGCCGGTTCACATCCCGGAGAGTACGGAGGCAGTCCGGAAGTTGCGGCCAGGGAACTCAAGCAGGTTATCAAGGAACTGCACAAGGCAGGTATAGCTGTGATCATGGATGTGGTTTATAACCATGTCTCACAATATGACCTGAGCCCTTTGAAATACACTGACCAGCAGGACTTTTTCCGGACAGACCATGACGGCAACCTCACTTCTGAAAGCGGGTGCGGTAATGATTTGCGGACCGAAGATCCGTATATCCGGGATTTGATTGTATCTTCGGTAGTCTGGTGGATGAAAGAGTACCACATTGACGGATTCCGGTTCGACCTTGCCAACCTGATTGACCGGCAGACCATCGCCGAAATCCGCAAGGAAACAGATAAAATCAATCCGAATGCGCTGCTCATCGCCGAGCCATGGGGCGGCGGATATGACCCCACCGGGTTTTCCGGACACGGATGGAGCTCCTGGAATGACCAGATCCGGAACGGGGTGAAGGGCTATGACCCCATATTCACACCCGGATTCATATTCGGCCGGTGGCATTACGAGACCAACCGCGAAGCACTTGAAAACTACATACGGGGCACATTGATTCATGAATCCAACGGCCGCTTTCACCGTCAGGAACATGCCCTGAATTACCTGGAGTCACACGACGGGTATACGCTTGGCGATTTCATCCGCATTGCTCTGGATCATCAAAAGAAAGACAAACAGTTTGATCATAAACTGTCAACTATTGCTCTTGACGAACAGGAGATGCGCTGTGCCAAACTGGCCGCTCTCTTCCTGTTCACCTCTCAGGGAATTCCGATGATTCACCAGGGCCAGGAGTGGGCCCGCTCAAAATGGATCGTGCCGGAAAACAATAACGATCCGGACGCTCAGAAACTGGATCACAACAGTTACGAAAAAGACAACGCCACCAATTATCTCGATTTTTCGGAAATTGGTTACAATCCGGAGCTGTTCGATTATTACAGGGGACTTATCCGGCTCCGTAAAAACACCGAAGCTTTCCGGCTGGCAAAAGCACGTGATATCAACTTCCACCCGTACGAAGATGCACGCCATATCACATTTGAAGTTTCTGCAAAGCATACTCCGGAAACCGTTTACCTGGTAAGTCTGAACGGAAATCCGGACTCGGATCACGCTGTGCACCTGCCTGAAGGAAAGTGGGACTTAATTGCCGATCATAGCGGGATATATGCGGACAAACCGGTTCCGGTCCGCGGCAAAAAAATTGACGTTCCCCGGACATCCGGAATCATACTGCGCCGCACATCCGCCTGACGGTTGAGCCAACTTCTTTTTTAAGTTGAATTGAATAGCACAAATGAAATATTTTGTGCCTTCGAGGCAGAATAATTATAGGACTGAGCAGGACAAAACGGAGAATTATCTTGTCAGAACATAAGGATCGGGGTAGATGGAATACAAAACTGGGATTTGTACTGGCGGCAGCCGGTTCTGCAGTGGGGCTTGGAAATATCTGGGGATTTCCCACGCAGGTTGCTGACAACGGCGGGGCTTCATTCATTCTGATTTACATCATTTGCTGCCTTGCAGTTGGCCTGCCGGTCATGATTGCTGAGTTCGCAATCGGGCGTCATACCCGCAGAAACCCTGTGGGTGCGTTCAAAAAACTCGGCAACGGCTGGTTTCCGCCATTAATCGGTATCTGGGGTGTGATCTGCGGTGTGATGATTCTCACCTTTTACATGGTCATAGCCGGCTGGACATTCAGCTACATTTTTGAAGAACTGTTTTATTTTACCGGTCTCACAGCTCTTTCCGAGTGGTTCGGCGATCTTCAGAACGGAGTTAAAAATGCCATATTCACCATCTTGTTCATGACCGGAACCGTGGCGATCATCAACGGCGGCGTCAGCAACGGCATTGAACGTGCCACCAAGACCATGATGCCCATTCTGATTCTTGTCCTGATTATCATGATCGGCTATGTGATGACCCTGGAAGGAAGCTCCGAAGGGCTGAAAATGTACCTCCTGCCCGACTTCTCACTCGTTGACACCGGGCTTGTATTTTCTGCTCTCGGCCAGGCGTTTTTCTCCCTTTCCCTGGGGATGGGCGCTTTGCTGACTTACGGGTCCTATCTGAAAAGAAATCAGAACATAGTGGAATCAGCAACGTATGTGACTGTTGCTGACATGAGTATTGCCTTCCTGGCCGGACTGTTGATCATTCCTGCCATGTTTGTTGCCCAGAGTGCCGGAATCACCATTATGGGTGAAGACGGCAGGCTGTTTTCCAGTGCAACACTTGTTTTTGACGTACTTCCGGACATGTTCAAAGCCATGGGCGGCATGTTTGGCCTGATCTTCGGCATGGCTTTTTTCATACTGCTGAGCATGGCTGCTCTCACTTCAACCATATCCCTTCTGGAAGTGCCTGTCTCCTATATCATTGATGAACACAAAATTGCCAGGAAAAAGGCGTCACTGATCGTCGGCAGCATTGTCGTAACCGTATCTCTCGTAATTTCATTCAACATTGACCTGATTGACGTGTTCGCCACCATCTTCAACAATGTCGGGCTTCCCCTGGGCGGATTGATGCTCAGTATTTTTCTTGCCTACTTCTGGAAAACCGAAAATGCTGTTGCCGAGCTCAGGCATGGCTACAGTGATGTCGACAACGGCAAGTTCCCGCTTATCTGGGGAGTTTTCATCAAATACATTTGCCCGGTACTGATTGCACTGGTTCTGATTACAACCCTTTACAATCTGATCTTCTGACATTTCAGCAGTTACTGAGTGCCCATATCGACCGCACCCCGCTTTTGGTATCACACAGTAAGCCGGGGCTATACAAAAACAACTCAGAATTTGTCTCCAAGCGCTAACAGTGGTATTTTTGGTTTCTATATAGAATATTATCATTATCTTTTTATTTATGGCAAAAGTTTCAACATCCGATTTTCGCAACGGCCTCACCATTATGCTTAATGGTGAGATTTACAGCATACTTGAGTTTCTGCATGTCAAACCCGGAAAAGGCGGCGCCTTTGTCCGGACCAAATTGAAAGGAGTGGTCAACGGCAAAGTTCTGGACAAGACCTTCCGCGCCGGTGAATCCGTAGAAGCCGTGCGCGTTGAGCGTCGCCCCTACCAGTTCCTGTACAGGGAAGGTGATATTTACCACTTTATGCACAAGGAAACTTTTGAACAGATACCCGTTCCTGAAGAAAAGATCGACCGGTCTGTATTTCTGAAAGAAAATCAGGATGTTCAGGTCGTTGTACATGCAGAAAACGAGGAAATCCTGTTTGCCGAAATACCGGACCAGGTTGTGCTCAAGGTTGCTGAAACCGAACCCGGAGTCAAGGGTGACACGGCCCAGGGTGGATCCAAATCAGCCAAACTCGAGACCGGGGCAACCATTCAGGTACCATTGTTCATCAACGAAGGCGATATGCTGAAAGTGAACACCAAGGAAGGTTCGTATCTGGAACGTGTGAAAATATAACTGTCATTTATCCTGTCTAACTATCTCTTATGGATTTAAAAACCGTAAAAAACCTGCTTAACCTGATTTCCGAGAGTGATGTCAATGAGGTGGAAATTGAGGAGGGAGACTTTAAAATCAAAGTCAAAAAACAGGCTGATACCATATACAAGAGCGAATCTGCACCCGTTTACGCGGGAAGCCAGGCCGGTGCCGGGTATCAGATGACTCAGCAGGCCCCGCAGCCGTCTCCTGAAAATGCTCCTCCGCAGCAGCCGGTTGCAAATCAGCCGCAGCCGACAGCTGAGAGTACCTCTGAAGATGACAAATACATCACCATAAAATCACCCATAGTAGGAACCTTCTACCGGTCGCCTTCACCCGAATCAGATGCATTCGTTGAAATTGGCGATTCCGTTTCCAAGGGAGATGTCCTTTGCATAGTGGAGGCCATGAAAATCATGAATGAGATTGAGTCGGAGCACTCCGGAAAGATCGTACAGATTCTGGCGGATAATTCCCAGCCGGTTGAGTACGACCAGCCGCTATTTCTCATTGATCCCTCCTGATCATACCTGAATCACGCTATGTTTGACAAAATTCTGATCGCCAACCGTGGCGAAATTGCACTGCGAATCATCCGCACTTGCCGGGAAATGGGCATCAAGACCGTTGCCGTTTACTCCACGGCGGATGAAAAAAGCCTGCATGTCAAGTTCGCTGACGAGGCTGTCTGCATTGGTCCGCCTGCTGCGAAGGACAGCTACCTGAAAATTCCCAGAATTATTGCTGCAGCGGAAATCACCGATGCCAAAGCCATCCACCCCGGATACGGATTTCTTGCCGAAAACGCTGAGTTTTCCAGGATTTGCGAAGAGCACAACATCAAGTTTATCGGTCCTTCCCCGAAAATGATCGACACCATGGGCAACAAATCCATGGCGCGGGAAAATATGCAGAAATACGGCGTGCCTACAATTCCGGGAAGTACCGGCATCATTACATCGCCGGAACAGGCGAAAAAAATTGCCGCCGAAATCGGCTATCCCGTAATTTTCAAGGCTTCCGCCGGTGGTGGCGGACGGGGGATGCGTATCTGCTCCGATGAAAGTGAAATTGAAAAGCAGCTTGTTGCCGCAAGAAATGAATCAGAGGCTTGCTTTGGAAGCGCCGAAATCTATCTCGAAAAATTCATTGTCGAACCACGGCATGTCGAAATTCAGATACTTGGTGACCGCCACGGCCAGGTGGTCCATTTTGGTGAACGAGACTGTTCCATGCAGCGCCGTCATCAGAAGATGCTTGAAGAGTCCCCCTCACCCGGCATGACTCCGGAACTGCGTGAAAAAATGGGACAGGCAGCCGTAAATGCCGCTGAAACCATTCATTATGAAGGCGCGGGGACCATCGAATTTCTGCTGGACCGGGACAAAAATTTCTATTTCATGGAGATGAACACCCGGATACAGGTGGAGCATCCGGTTACAGAGGAAGTCACCAATGAAGATCTTATTCAGCGTCAGATTGAAGTGGCCGCAGGGCTGCCCATCCAGAAGAAAAAGCTCAAAATGCGTGGCCATGCCATTGAATGCAGGATCAATGCAGAGGATCCGAAGTTCAATTTCCGTCCTTCAGCCGGCAAGGTAAAGGCGTTTCATCTGCCGGGCGGTCACAGTGTCCGTGTCGATACGCACGTTTATGCCGGATATGATGTGCCTCCGTTTTATGACTCCATGATCGCCAAACTGATTGTCAGTGCGCCGGACCGCAAGCAGGCCATACACCGCATGAAGCGCGCCCTGAACGAGTTCGTCATTGAAGGTATTCAAACCAACATTCCATATCAGCTTCAGCTGATGGATGACCCGAATTTCATTGCCGGCAAATTCGATACAAAGTATCTTGAGAATCAATTCAAGTTCAATCCCGATCCAACATAACAAAGCTATTATGAACCATCCGAAAGAATTGAAATACACCAAAGAGCATGAATGGGTACGTGACAACGGGGATGGAACCGCCACAGTCGGTATCACCGATTTTGCCCAAAGTGAGCTCGGCGACATTGTTTTCGTGGAAATTGACAAAGTCGGCGAATCCGTCGACAAGGATGACACTTTCGGCACCGTGGAAGCGGTCAAAACCGTTTCCGAACTCTACATGCCTGTCTCCGGCGAAATTCTCGAATGGAATGAAGGACTGGAGGATGACCCCGAGCTTATCAACAACGATCCTTACGGCGAGGGCTGGCTGATCAAAATCAAAATGAGTGATACCTCACAGCTGGATTCGCTGCTCTCTGTAGATGATTACAACGAGATCATTGCCTGACAGATGACAGGAATTACCAGTCCGGAGCAAGAATGGATACTTATACTGGATTACGGTTCCCAGTATAATCAGCTGATTGCCCGTCGCATACGGGAAAACCAGGTGTACTGTGAAATACACCCCTTTGACACCGATCTGAAGCAGTTTTCCGCCCGGCCGCCCGGCGGAATCATCCTTTCAGGCGGACCAATGAGTGTCAATGATCCCGATGCACCGGCATTCAACAAGGAAGTACTGGATCTGAACGTGCCGGTCCTGGGTATCTGCTACGGATTGCAGGCAATGGCTCACCACCTGAAGCCCGGCTCCGTCAGCAATGCAGAAAAGCGGGAATATGGCAGGGCAAAAATCAGCGTAATCAAAAGGAATGCCCTGTTTGCAGGAATTCCCGATGAAAATACCGTCTGGATGAGTCATGGTGACCACATCATCCACCTGCCGGACAGCTTTGATGTCATCGCCCGGACAGACAATGCTCCGGTAGCCGCCGTTAAAGATCATACCCGGCCAGTTTACGGCGTACAGTTTCATCCGGAGGTGGTGCATACCGAACACGGCCGTGACATACTCCACAATTTTGTGCGCAAAATTTGCGGCCTGAAGGGTTACTGGACGCCGGAATCTTTTGTCGACAGCACCATTAAACGGATCCGTGAGCAGGCCGGCGACGGCAAAGTCATATGCGGATTGTCCGGCGGGGTGGACTCTACCGTAGCCGCAACGCTTTTGCACCGCGCTATCGGCGACCGACTGTTATGCGTTTTTGTAAACAACGGCGTACTGCGAAAAAATGAATTTTCCGATGTACAGCATCTTTATACCGAAAAGCTGAAACTCCCGGTCAAGGCTGTGGATGCGTCCGACCTGTTTCTCGACCGTCTGAAAGGAGTAAGCGATCCGGAAAAAAAACGGAAGATCATCGGCAATACCTTTATTGAAGTATTCGACAATGCCGTCAGCGAGGAAAATGGATTTACCCATCTGGCACAGGGCACACTTTACCCCGATGTTATCGAGAGCGTTTCATTTCGCGGTCCTTCCGTTACCATCAAATCGCATCACAATGTTGGCGGGCTGCCTGAAAAAATGAACCTGAAGCTTCTGGAGCCGCTCCGGGAACTGTTTAAAGATGAGGTTCGCAAAGTCGGCGCCGCCCTCGATATTCCTTTCGATTTTCTTGGACGCCACCCCTTTCCCGGTCCCGGACTATCGATCAGAATTCTTTCCGACGTCACCCGCGAGAAAGTCCGCCTGCTTCAGGAAGCCGATGCCATCTACATCGAAGAACTGCGCTCACATAACCTGTATGATTCGGTCTGGCAGGCCTTTGTGGTCCTGCTCCCGGTTCAGAGTGTGGGAGTAATGGGAGACGAGCGCACCTATGAGTTTGTGGTCGGCCTGCGGGCTGTTACAAGTGTAGACGGAATGACGGCCGACTGGGCCCACCTCCCATACGATTTTCTTGCAAAGGTATCCAACCGGATCATCAACGAGGTCAAAGGTATCAACAGGGTTGTCTACGATATCAGCTCCAAGCCCCCGGCAACGATCGAGTGGGAATAGGCATATCGGCAACAGCAGATGTATTTCCTTCAATGAGTTATACGTTAACTGGTAAATCATTCTATTTAAATTATCCTTTATGAACAACCACCGTTATTTGTCCGGTCTCTTTTCCATCATTTTTTTCGGCGGATTGCTGCTTTTTTCAGGTCTGACTGCAAATGGTTCTGCGGGGATTACCGGCATGTCCGGCGGCACAGAAGCAACCGATACCGATGACCGCTTCGAGAAAGGAATGGATCATTACCGGAATGCTCAGTTTGACTCAGCGGCATATTTTTTCTCCGGCCTGGAGACTCCTGAAGCAAAGCTTTTCCTGGGCAAAAGCTACTTTGCCCTCAGCGAGTACCCAAAAGCCAAAAACAAGCTTCGCCAGCTGACACGGGATGATGATCCCCGGCTGCATGATGAGGCCCGCTATACACTGTCACTTGCCGATTTTCAGACCCGCCAGTACGGAAAAAGTCTTGATAAGCTGTACAATCTCAAATCCCGTCCTGCCTACCAGGATCTGCATGAAGATGCCGAAATTCTCTATGATCAGATCATAGGGTACCTCACAACCGGACAACGCCGCAAGGCATTTATGCAGAGTGAGTATCCGAGGGTGCAGTTTGATCTGCTGCGTTACGGGCTGGACTACATGGCCAGACCGGAAGCATCAGAGCTGTACAGTACACTTGAGAATTATTTCCATGACACCATCGATACCAATATGGTAGCCGCTCTGAAAAGACGGATCGACCGGTTGCCGGAGCAGAGAAGTGCATCGGCCAGATACGGGCCCGCTCCTGAAGGCATCGTCTACAATATCGGAGTGCTGCTTCCTGAAACGGAAAGCGAATCAAGAGAGTGGCGTGTGGCGCGGTCTCTGTATAACGGATACCTGCTTGCAGCCGAAGAATTCAACAGAGAGAATGACGACAAGCATATCCGTCTGCATCATGTAACAACTTCCGATACTGCACTCACAAACAAGGCGGCGATGGCAAAAATGGCCTGGAAATATCATGCTGACGCGGTAATCGGGCCGCTGTTTTCCGAGGCGGCTTATGAAATCCGGGACCTTGCCGAATATTATCAAATACCCGTCATCCCGCCACTTGCCAATGCGGATACCCTGAACATCGAAAATCCATACATCTACCAAATTAACCCGACATTCGAAGTCAGAGGCAAGGCCATGGCGCGCTTTGCCGTAAACAAACTGGAGCTGGATACACTGGCCGTGATCACCCAGAGCAACCAGCCTGTGGTCCGCGAAGCCCAGGCTTTCAGAAATGAAGCCGAAAAACTGGGAGCCAAGGTGGTGCATTACTTCAGTGAAAATTTTGAAGAGACCGCTTTTGATGTCGATCATATCACTCCCTGGTTTGCACGGAGCGAGCGGCATCTGGGAAGAGGTGTAGACCCTGATGACTATCCTCTTGTACCGATAAAAGGACTCTATCTTTCGGTAACCGGATCAGGGTCGGATCAGCTCATTGATATCATATTGACAGACCTTCAGGCGAACCGGAGCGAGGTTACGATACTTGGAAACGAGGAGATGTCACATGTCGACCTGAGCGATGATAGACGCCGCTATTTTGACATATATTACAGTGATTTTTTCCACACCGATGAAGATAAACGGGCAACCCGCAGATTTCAGGACAACTACCAGTCACTCACCGGCTCCGGCGCCGACAACTTTGCGCACCTTGGCTATGATGTGGCCACATATCTTTTCAAGAGCCTGACTGAATTGCAGAATCCCGGAAGAATCAAGCCGCGCCTGCGTCATTTGCCTGAATACGAAGGAGTGATTACAAACATCGACTTCCAGGGCTCTCACATCAATAATTATCTCCATTTTCTGCATGTCACCAGAGATGAAACCATTCTTTATGTCCCTGAAAAAGATGAGGATGAGGATGATGAAGACGAAGATAACGGTGATAATGACGGGAATACGGATGAATGATGCCGTCCCGGGATGATGATACCATCCTGAGATGATCGTGCCATCATGAAATGATGTTTTTTTCTCAGAGAAAAAGATCGCCCTGAGATGCTGAGAGAATTCCGGACCGGGTTTATCAGCAGAGTTGCCGGATTGTTACCAGTTGGGACGACTTATTTTCGCATTATCGGAAGCCTGGAAAACAGGCTGATTTTTTTCTGCGGGAAGTACCCTTCGCTGGCAGAGCGGACATCCTCTACTGAAATGAAGGCTTTCGGCATTTTTTCATTGATAATTCCGATCATTTCCTGCAGGTCCCGACGCTTTATTACGCTCAGTATAAGACGTACCTGACCGCTGACACCACTTGCCGATATTGATGTCACCCCGAACTCTTTTTCCTTCAGATAGTCGATCAGTTCGGTAGCATCTTCGTTGGTAATCGTGCGGACGCATATCAGTCCCATGGCGATTTTTTCTTCCAGATATATTCCGACATAATTGCCAAGTGCAAATCCGGTTGCATATGCCAGATAGAGTCCGGCATTGGTCAGGCTTTGCATGATCTGCCCTATGGCCACCAGCCAGATCAGCGATTCAAAAAAACCGATCAGCGGGGCAATTTTCCTCATTCCCCGGGATACAAATATAATCCGGAGTGTTCCAAGGGTCACATCGACAACTCTCGCAATGAGTATCAGCAGGGGCAAAATGACCCAGCCGAACCAGCTGAATTCGAACGTAAAAATATCCAGTATTTCCATTTCCCTTCCCTCTTTGTGATCAACTGACCCTCTGTCAGCGATTCATAAAACGATTTTGTAATAATACGTTCAGTCTGCCGCTGCTCCCTGCCGTGCTGCTTCTTCCCTCTCCATCTCTGCCTGCTTCATACGCTGCTCCCGGAGCCAGTCGGTCCACTCCCTGCTCTTCCGCCGATGTTCGGCATATGTTCTTGAGAACGCATGGTAACCGTCGGGCCGTGCCACCATGAACATGTAATCGTGATCTTCCGGATATAGTGCGGCACGCAGTGATGAGTACGAAGGATTAGTAATTGGTCCGGGCGGAAGACCGTGAATGCGATAGGTGTTATACGGGTGATCGATTCTGTAGTCGGCATACACCAGCCTGCTTCTTGTCCCTTTCGCGTAATTGACTGTCGGATCAGCCTGCAGACGCCATCTACTGTCCAGCCGGTTCCAGTAAAGGCCGCTGATAGCCGGTTTCTCATCGTCATATTTAGCTTCCCACTCTATGATGGATGCCAGTGTTGTAACTTCATCGGCACTAAGGCCAAGCTCATCCATCCGGTCAGCGTAACTTTCCATAATCCGCCTTTCAAACTCCGAAAGCAGTCTGTTGACAAGACGCTCAGGCGAGGTGGTCCAGTAGACTTCATAGGAATCACCTATAATCCGCCCGTAAAGTTCATGCGCCTCAATGCCATACCGGTTCAGTATGCTTGTGTCGGACATGGCTGCTGCAAGATCATCGGCTTCAAACTGCATCTGAGAGGCTATGCGCTCTTTCAGTCTCTCCTTGTCAGCGCCGGGAGGTATGCGAAGCGTCATGGGATCCTGCAGGCCCATGGCAAGTTTGTTGAGGAACTCAGGGTAGCTAATGCCTCCGTCAAATTCATACCGGCCGGTGCTGAAATTCCGCAACCCCACAATGCCTGAGGCCCACCGCAATTCATCTGCATCAAAGGAAATGCCGCTTTCTTCCAAAAGGGAAATCAACTCATCCAATTGTATTCTCTCATCGATGAGCAGCACGGTAGCGGGCGGCGCCTGAATGGCTGAATCAGAGTTGAGACGGTATGTCCGTGAAGAGAAAACCAAAACAAAAGCCAGTAAGAGAACCAGCACACCGGCAGCCCATTCCCTGAGTTGCAAATGGTTGAAACCTGATATAAACATCATCACCTTATTTCTTGAAAGCATCTCTGTAACTAATAAACTTCAATGATCTCTTTTTCATTTCGCCTGGACCGGATCATCGCAATGATGGTTGTTATCCCGTAAAGCAGCAGAAATGCCGCAACAATGATGGATATGATATCCGGAAACGAAATGAGCAATACTGCCGCCAGCAGCGGAATAACAGCAAACAGGGTAAATCCGCCACTAAGCAGGGAACCGATTCCTATAACCAGAAGAAAAAAAGCAAAGAAATAAGGTATAAACGAGGGAAAAACAAAAATGAATATACCGGTCACCACGGATGCCGCAACAATCACAGCGGGAGCCTTGAACACCAGAAAAACAAGACCGGTTGCAATCAGGTAACTGCCAATGATGTAGTACAGCGCATCCGGCCAGAGCATGACAAGCACGCCTGTCACGATGGCCAGCAGTGCGTGAAATACACGGCGCTTACCTGTATTGGAATTCATCATAAAATGTATCTGCACAGCCAATTTTTAATTCTCCTGTTTGGTTTCTGAGAACTCTGAATAATACAAAGAACCGGATGTCAATAGAAATACTCTTTGCTCAATAACGGCGATATCCCGAAGTTTTTTCCAGGGCTCATCAACCCGCCAGTTGCCGAGATGCTGCCCGGACAAATCAAACAGGTGCAGCACGCTTCCGGACAGGACCCATATCCGGCGGTCAGCCACACGGACGCGCTCCAGATCAGCGAAGGTGCCGATGCTGGCCAGCTCCCTGCCCGTATCGGTCATGATGTAAATCGTTCCGCTTTTGTAATCGGTGATAAACAGTGATTCATCAAAATAGATCAGGCGCGTCGGGTCTTCGAGGTCATCAAGCCGGAAATGCTGCAAATAGCTGCCGTTGGCATTGAAATGAAACACCCGTCTGTTCCGGCGGTCCAGCACATATACCTCCCCGATTTCATTGGTGGTCACATCTGCTGGTGAAAATTCTGTGTCTTCAAGTGCCCACGAAGGCACTGTAAACGACCGGACATATCCAAAGTCGTGATCCAGCCAATGAACCTGCTGTGAACCTGAGCTCACTACCAGAATTTCGGTATCCAGGATCAGTGAGAGTGACTCCGGCTTGTCCAGATCCGGCAGGATGCGTTCTTCGCTGACAGCATCGGCAGGCGCTGCATGGTCATCTTCAGCAGTTTCTGTGTCATCTGTGGAGCTATCCGTTTCTCCGGATGCATCCGCGTCCTCTTCATCAAATGATACCTGGTAAACGGAGATCCTGTCTGCTCCGGCTTCGGCGATAATCAGCTCGCTGTTTTCGCGGACAACCATGGATTTCGCCTCCTCCAGCCCGCCGACCATCTCGATTTCATTGAGCCGCAGGGTATCTGACCGTTCATCATGTTCCTTATCCGCAAAACCCTCTGCTTTCTGTGCGAAACAAACGAGCAAAACTACCATTCCGCCAAAAACAGCCTTTTTTATGTCACCCGGAAAATGCATGTGCAGCCGTTCTCTAAAATTCAACATATACCTGGCCGGTCAGCCCGCGCTCCACCGGCACATCTTCCTGTATAAAATACAGAGCCGGCTTCCGGAACGGATCAACCCGTCCGGGATCCCAGTTTCGTGAATCATCCCTTATTTCGAATACCTTCACCACATAATTTCCCGGCGGCAGCTTTTCGAACTCCCGTTCCCCGGTCATTTCCTCATCACGCACAACATGGCCCCGTTCATCGATAATGCGGACGCGATAGGTGAGGGTATCCTTTTCGATTTCACCGTTTTCATCCTCTTCAATGATCACATTCATCCCGCCCATGTCGTCTTCGTAATGAATCTGAGGCTGAATCGTTCTGCGGCTCATATCCGCTTCATCCCAGACGCGTATCTCATATGATTCGCTGCTGCTCCACTCCCCGTCAGGATACACAAACAGCAGATTATCCCTTATTTCGGCGTGCGGCCACGGGCTGTGGGTCGTCTGGCTTTCCACCACAATAAGTGAGTCCAGCACATCCGGAGAATCATCCAGGAGTCTTGCATACCGAAAGACGAGGGGTTCATCCGGAGTAATTCCATGCCTGGTATCGTTGCCAATATAGCGTGCAAACGTCGTGTCGGCTTCATCCGACCCCGGAAACTCTTCAACATCCGATTCAGCCGTGTTTCCGGCCAGGTCGGTTATACCCTGCATCTGCAGTTTGTATGACACGCCGTCGGGAAGCGGCTCAGGTGACTGGGCAAGTATGATGCCCTGATCCTGTTCATCTACATAAAGCGGGATGGCATCGGTTATGAACTGCCCGCCGGTATCTGTAATTTCCAGCAGTGCATCATCTTCGATCATCACCTCTTCGCTGAACCGCAGCCTCAAGCGCACTTCAGAAAGCATTCCCACTCCCTGGAGTCTCGGGGGGATGGTGTCCTCACGGGTTACGAAAACCGTGCCGATATCCAGCTCATCTGCTCTCCCAAGCCCGATGGTATCTGTGCGAAACGGCTGGGCGTCTTCGCGGTCACGATCCCATCTGCGGTTTCTGTTCCGGTCATCGAGCCAGAACGCCTTGTACTTGCCTTCACGAAGATAATTGAAGCTGACCACACCGGCAGAATCAGCCTGGGCTACATAATCGGCGCCGGTTTCAAGATCGACAGGATAGCGGTAGAGCACCACCCGCTCGCCCCTCTTGCCCTCACCGGTGCCGGCATCCCTGACCCTGGCCGTTATCTTCCCTTCGTCGATATCAGGTCCGGTGGAAATGGCAAGCTGGTAAGGGGAATTGATTCTGTTGTTGCGGGTATCGGAAAGATCGGTTCCCAAAGTGAAAATGATGGTGGTTGTATCCGGCAACGGATCTTCAAATGTAACCCTGACCGACCTGCGCCGGAAACTGATATCATATTCTATGTCGACATCCGGTTCCATCTGAAAGGCCTCCCGGAAACTGTCACGGTCAACATACTTTGAAAACTGAAAGGTGATCCGGTCACCGTCAAACATAGTGGTGCCGGACGGCGGGTCGGTTTCCACTACTTCCGGAGGAGTGCGGTCGGCAGGTCCACCGGAAGGCTGCGTGGGCGTGGCGCACTCCACCAATAAAAATGCTGTGCTGACAATCAGAAGAAAGAATAAAAATCGGTGCATTCCGGGTTGCATCAACTTCTTACGTTATAGAGAAGGTAAATGGTGACAGCTACTGCTCCGGTAATAATTGCTGGTTCAGCCAGCCGGCTGAGCACGGAGAATCGCCGGGACTCTTCCCTGTGATGAAACCTTGCCGGGTTCCAAGTGCCCGCCAGATCCGAAACCTGACCGGAAGGTATCTCGTCCTCCACATGAAACGAGCTGCTCCATGCAATTTGTATCTCCTGATCCGGATCCAGCCAGGTAAAAAACAGATCGGAGCTCAGGATCCTGCGGCTGGATCCGCCACGTTCAATGATAACGGTATTTTCAGGTTCCCACTCGATACGAATCACATGCCGTTCACCGGAAGAATCGGCCAGCCTGATGCCTTCCTCAAGCAGGCTCCGGTACATCTGGTCACGCACCGAAGCCGGCACATCCATATCAAGATAAACCGGCTGCGGGATGATTCTGTCGTCTCCGGCCAGCAGGTTGTTGTCCGAATCGACATGATCCAGTATGATCCTGACGGTCTCCCCGGCAACGACGGAAGCATTAGAAGCTACCGTATCGTCGCTATCGGAGCCGGAGTCACCGGCGGGGTCACCTGCTTCCGGGGACATTGCCCGGCCGGGTTGCAGCAAGACCGCCATGAATAAAAATGAAATGAATATGCTTACCGGTAAATATTTCAACCTGGGACACGACATCATTTTTAACGCATTTTTCAGAATGAGATGACCAAATTTGTTGCAACAGCAAATACCTGATTGTGGAAATGCCGTTTTCCAAGGCAATATACCTAACTTGTTTTGAATTACGAATTGGTAACACTAAGTTTGTACCGTTACATTCAGAGCAAACTGATTGCCGGGATAGCTTGTTACTTCTCTGTATATCACCTGAATTTAATTATCTGTACATGGGAATAAGGGACATATCGCACCCCGGCTTGTATACCGATCTGTATCAACTGACAATGAGTCAGGGATACTTCAGGACGGGAATGCATAAAAAGCCGGCCTGTTTTGACTACTTTTTCCGGCAGGCTCCATTCGGGGGGCAGTTTGTCGTATTCGCAGGCCTGGCTGACCTGCTGGAAGTGCTGGAATCCTACCGGTTCAGCAAAGATGAGTGCAACTGGCTGCTGGACAAAGGATTTGACCGCGAGTTCTGTGATTATCTTTCCGGTTATCGTTTCGACGGAACCGTCATCAGTGTCAGGGAAGGAGAAATCGTTTTTCCGGCTGAACCCGTACTCACTGTTTCGGGCTCGATGCTTTCCTGTCAGCTGATAGAAACCCTGCTGCTCAACATCCTCAACTTTCAATCGCTTATTGCCACAAAAGCCCGCAGACTCAAACTTGCCTGCGGTGACCGGAAGCTGATCGATTTCGGCCTTCGGCGTGGACAGGGGACCGGAGCAATTGCCGCATCGCGCGCGGCCGCCATCGGAGGCGTCAGCGCCACTTCCAACGTGCTTGCCGGCTATCGTCACAACATCCCTGTTTCGGGAACCATGGCACACTCCTGGATCCAGTGTTTTGACAGCGAGCTCAACGCTTTCCAAAAGTACGCCGATATGTATCCGGATACGTCCATCCTGCTTGTAGATACATACGACTCGGTCGGCTCAGGCATTCCGAATGCGATCACGGTCGCAAAGGAACTGGAGGAACGCGGCAACCGGCTGCTGGCGATCCGTCTGGACAGCGGCAACCCTCTTGAGCTGTCCCGCAAGGCCCGGGCGATGCTGGACGATGCCGGTCTCGATTATGTGGCCATTGCTGTTTCTGACCAGCTGGATGAAGGCCGGATTGTATCATTGATGCGTGATAAAGCCCCGATAGATTATTTCGGAGTTGGTACCCGGCTTATTACCGGCCACCCTGACGGGGCTCTGAGCGGGGTGTACAAGATGAGCTGGTTCGGAGACCGCCCAACGATGAAGTATACTGATGAGCCATCGAAACGAAGCCTTCCCGGTATCAAAAGCCTGTCCCGCGTGTCTGATGAAGACGGTACTTTCCGCCACGATATCATATCACTGAAAAAAACCGGCAGCAGTGATCCCGAAGCAGACAGCGATGGTCCTGACGGACGGGATTCCGTCAATACGCAGCAGTTTATCCGAAAGCTCGTGATGCAGAACGGCAAAATCACAAAAACCACCACCGACCTTTCCGCTATCGCAGGTTTCAGCTCAGAAAGAACAGACAGGGTTCCGGAACCTGTAAAACGATTAAGCAATCCGGCTTGTTATGACATCAGAATCAATCAAAGCATTGCAAACCTTATAGATAAACTGAAGCAGAAAGTGTAATCCATAACAGGACATACATCTCAGCAAAACAATTTCACAGTTTTTATGAATTCAGCTCTTTTGATAGTTGATACTCAAAATGATTTCTGCCCCGGCGGCGCACTGGCTGTGCCTGAGGGAGACCGGGTCGTACCGGTTATCAATCAGCTCACCGGAAAATTCCGGAATATCATTCTTACCCAGGACTGGCATCCTGCCGGACATCACTCCTTTGCCTCATCTCACAGCGCCAAAGAACCTTTTGATGAAGTGACCATGGACTACGGCAGACAGGTACTCTGGCCGGATCATTGCATCCAGGGGACCAAAGGCGCCGAATTTCACCCCGATCTGAATGTCGAATCCGCCCAGCTTATTATCCGCAAGGGGTTTCGCAAAGAAATTGATTCCTACTCCGGGTTTTTTGAAAACGATCATCAGACGGCAACCGGACTTGCAGGATATCTCAAAGAAAGAGATGTTGAAACACTTTATATCGCTGGATTAGCAGCAGATTTTTGCGTAAAATGGACTGTCCTGGATGCCCGGAAACTGGGCTTTCAGGTACATGTTGTAAAAGATGCGGTACAGGGCCTTGATGTGAACGGGTCGCTGGATCAGGCCTGGCACGAGATGTCCGCGTCAGGGGCTCATTTCATTGAATCCAAACAACTTCTTGCGTAAGTACCGCAGTCACGATGACAACTACCGGCAAACGGATGTCGTGTCCTGAATTTGAAAAAAGTAATGTGAAGCATGGAAAAATTTGATGTCATCGTCATCGGCGGTGGATTGGCCGGACTTGCAACGGCAGCACAGCTTATTGAGAAAAACAAAAAACTCCGGATACTGGTACACGAAGCCAGGGAAGTTGGTCAGGGAGCGTCCGGAGTACCCGGGGCAATGGTAAATCCCGCTACCGGACAGAGGGCCCGGATTGCCTGGAATGCAGAGAGCTGCATGCATATGCTCGAGGAGCGGCTGAAGCGTGTTTCAGCATACACAGATGAAAAGCTGTGGACCAGGAACGGTGTATTGCGTCCTGCCATAGATGAGGCTTTGAGTGAAAATTTTCGTAATGCGCTGAAGCGCTCCCGCTGGCCGAAAGGCTGGGTAGAGTGGCTCCAGCCGGATGCCGTTTCCGGTCTCGTCCCCCGCCTGAAAGATCAATCGGGAGGGCTCTTCATACGAAAGGGCATGGTAGTGCAGACTCCGGAATATCTCAATGCCTGCGTCAGATATTTGCAAGAACAGGGAGTTCAGTTTCAATACGGCGGACCCTACCAGCTGGAGCGTGAACGTAACTGGACCCTTACCAGCTTCAAAAAACAGGCAACGGCTCCGACTGTCATCCTAACCGCCGGCTACAAAAGCCGTGAAAACAAATACTGGAATGAACTGCCGCTGAATTCCGTCAAAGGCCAGCTCGCCATTTATGAATGCCAGGAAAATGTGAGCGACCTGCCGGCGATATCTGCCTACGGTTATATCGCACCGATCTCCCGCAACCGTCTGGTCGTTGGAAGTACCTATGAACACCATTTCCATGACGAAAACCCGGATGATCAGGGTGCCGGCCTGCTCGATCAAAAACTCAATGAGCTTCTGCCCGATTTATACACCAAATGCCGCAGAATTGGTCAGTGGTCCGGCATCCGCGCCACGACACCCGATCGTATTCCTCTGGTCGGAGAGCACTATTCCGAGAAAGGCCTTTACATTTTCGCCGGACTGGGTTCCAAGGGCCTGCTTTACTCCGAATGCATTGCCGCCGGGCTGGCCGAGCACCTGATCCGCGGAGAAAAGCTGCCTAAAGAGTTATCCCTTTTCAGGTTTTCCAAACTGCGGGACCTCAGGGAACAAGCGGCTGAAGAGTAACATTTGAATCTGTTCAATCAGTCACGCCGTGTTCCGGGAAATTGTACACTTCAGAACCGGACGACGAATCCGCTCAGGGCCGCACCGATATTGCCTCCTCTGCGCTCCGACCCCGGGGTTGTCATTACACTGAAGCTGAATTCAAAATTTCTTACATCAACCCCGGTTCCGAAGGACAGATTGACGCTTGAACCGCCTCCGGCCCTGATTCCAAAACGCAGCGGAATGGCATTGATCAGCATATATTGACTGCCCAGTGCCGTATAAAATCTCCGGCTGTTTACACCCCGGTTGTTGATTCCCTTCCCGATATCGAGCATCACACCCAGCTTCCCCATGGTTACTGCTCCCCCGAAGGTGAATGCAGGCGTCAACCCAATCCGGTGACTGCTTGTTTCCCTGGATGAAAAGTTGCCATAAATATCACTGCCGATACTGTCTTTGACGACATATTCGAGATAATCCAGCACGTCACCGTCATGCTCCCTGTCGATATAGTCAAAGTCAACGGTCACTCCTTCCCAGTCGAAGGTATCAGCGGCACGAAACTCACCGGCATTATCATCAAAGGAGATAGCTCCGATATCCGTGATTGAAAAAGAGGCTCTGATAATTTGCGGACCCGAGCCTATGACCGGCAGGTCGATGTCTCCCCGGTACCATTCCCAGGTAGCACCCAGATCCAGTCCCAATCCGGTGCCAAACACACCGCCCAGATCCGAGAACGAATCGTCATCGACAAAGTCGGAGAGCAGGGCGTCTTCATTCCCCCTGACACGCCTTTCCTGGTAATAGGCCTCCAGGTCATCCGTAAGATTTCCCACGGTCAGCAGCTTGTAATCAAATTCATGATGCACCCTGGCCTGACCCTGATTCTGACCGGTGACTTGCAGGGACGATTCCAGTCCGATACGGGCATAACCCATTCCGAAAAGGAGTTTGGGTGCAATCCCGGCATAAATACGCTGTGCACCGGGCTCAAAACGTTCCGAATTTCTCCATACCTCCATGGCATATCCGAAAGACCACTCCCACATTCCAAGGAACTCACCTGACAGATCAACATTTTTGGGATCTTTGAATACCTTTGAGCTGAGTCCGGTCAGCGCCAGTTCAAAGAAGCCTTTGCTCATGCGGGCGCTGCTGAGAGTCCGGGCACGTATGGCAGAACTGAAGGCCATACGATCCCGGCGATAACTTGCACCAAGCGGCACAACGCTGACATCGGCTCCCGCATATCCCATGGCATTGCGCGATGTACCGAACCAGTCATCTGAAATATCCATAACCCGGTCGGAATCCAGGACATGGCCTTTTGTGAAATGCTTGTTGTAGAGTGATATATTGACGAGGCTGCCGCCGGCAGAGGAACGAACACCACCCAGCACACCCAGTGTAATGCGTGTGTCGCGCTCCGGGAGCATGAGATTGGCCGGATTTACAAAGGCAGCATGGTAACCCGGCACATAAGCCGAGCCGCCCCCGCCAAGGGCCATACTTGTGGCAGTGGTATGCATTCCCTGCGCAAAAGCACAGTACCCGGGCTGAAATATCAGCCCGGCAATCGTCAGCAACACCGGGAGCAATATGCCTTTTCGCAGATTCATGTGTTTAAAATGACCGGTTTATCGGACCACCTGTTCTTCAGTAACAGTGTTTAATGATATTCCTGCGTTGCAGAGCTCATGCTTTGCCACGCAGTATGTTAGTGTGATCAAAAATGGGTCAGTTAACTTTCAGATTTGTTGAAATATTGACATTGACGCTCAGGGTTATGGTATCGCGGGCACGCACTTTAACCTCACCGGAAATATCATCCCTGCTTGTGGCAAGATCGCCCGTAAGTCGAATTTTCCGTGTCCTGTACAAATAATCAGCCTGTTCACCGCTCACAGTAATTTTCGTAAGACCATCTTTCGGCCGTTCAGTAAAACGGGTTTCCGGATTGACAGTGGCCCCGTCCACAGTGAAACTGAGACTTTCAACAGGTTCACCGCGTGATGTTGTTATGACATTATCGGATGCATCCAGAAACTCGAAAGTAAATTCGCTGTCAAAGGGGAACCCGTTCACATAGGTGATAATGAACTCGGCTTCCGTCAGGCTCAGGTCATCCTGGCTGTCAGGAAGGTCGGAAAGGTCGGCATCAATGATGTCACTGATAGTGGCACGGTCACCATCGCCGGTCGAGAAGGAAACGGGAATATCAATGCCCATGGATGTATTGAATATAACCGGATCTTCAATGAATCCCGGCTTATTGTCCGGATTGGCGGCAACCATCCCGATAAACCGTACCTCAACGGGGAAATTGCTGAGAAACTCATCCACATTTGTAGTGCCGGCATCAAATCTGACTACATTATCACGCGACTTTTCACCCGGACCGGATGCAGGTTCCAGTTCAAACGATATGAGATTGCTCCTGTCTATCGGATTGCCGTCCGCGTATAAAGCGGGGGGATCATCAACGGGCGGTGCTTCCCTGTCGGTTCCCGGTTTTCCGGACAAAAACACCTTCTCTCCTTCCTCATTGACACCCACTATGGCAGCAATCACCTCACCTTCCACTCCGATATTGGTATCATAAAACAGATTGATAACGGGATCGGTGACTGATATTCCGGATACTCTTTCTGAAAACCCTTCAAGATCTTCTATATTGGTGATTTCCGCCTCATTGTCGTTGAATATATCGATTATTCCGTCATCCCCTTCATCCTCGTTGATCAGCTCGGTGCGCGGTGTCACTTTCCCGAACGCCCTGCGAAGCTCCAGATTCTCAACTTCAAACAAACTTGAAACCGCATGATGTGATTCAACCGTGCGCACAGTATCATTTCCGGCAGCAGTACGCGTATCTTCGGTGACCGCAGAAAGGTGGTACGGTATCTTGTTGTCCGGAGCATATATGCGATAATTGTCCAGATCATGTCTGATCCCGGGCTGTCCGGCCCCGGCATCTGATGATCGCCTGATGCGATCCGGTCCCGAAAGTTCTATCCACAGGGAGTCAGCCGGATCGTAAGCCCCGTTGCGGTCTTTGATGATGGTTGGAAATGAGACAATAAGCGTGTCAACATCCAGATCTATCTGATTCTCGATATCACGTATTACGAGCACGCCGGAGGCAATTTCCACATAATGATCAGGGGATGTGAACAGCAGCTCTTCATCTGAAATGTCTGATGCGTCACTTTTTGTAAACTCCTGAGGGCGCAACACAGATGAGGCTGAGGTCAGCAGCACGGAACCTTCCATTTCAGTTCGAATAACGTCGCCGGAAAGTACGGTTGCCGGTTCTGCTGTTCCCTGAGAAGAAGCCGTGCCCTCGTATGCAATGCGATTGGAAATTCCGGTGTTTTCAAGTGGTATAATTTCCGTTATCTCGGACATCGGAGGAATTTCAACTCCCTCGATTTCACCGATTTGTGATCCGCGGTCGAAAAAGGCGCCTGTATTTTTCGCCCGGAACGCCTGGTCATTGTAAAACTGCAGGTAATCAATGGTCAGCGGGAGCTCGCTTTCATTGATAAAAGTCACTTCGATCTGCCCCTCTTCAACCTCTGCTTCCACAAAATCGCCGTCAACATCTTTTACATCTTCAAGGATGATGTCGGATTGAGGATCAATGGCTGAACGGACTTCCTCGAATTCAAGCTCGGTAGTTTCAGCGGTGATTACAATCAGGTCGTTTTCATCCACAGTCAGGTTTCTGCCTCCGGTTGTGCCTATATCGATCTCGTAGGTAAGGTCCCGGGTCAGTTTTTGTCCAGACAAATCAAAAACAGCCGTTGCCGTTTCGTCCTGATTCAGCCTGTCTGCCCCGGGCGTGCTTTCATTTTCAAACCGCCCCGGGCCATCCAGCTGCTCTCCGTCGGAGTTGAATATTGTGATCACCGGCATGCCTGAAATCAAGCTGTCCGCCACAGGCAGCTCGGTTTCATTCACGATCGTTACGATAAGTTCGTAAGGGCTGCCCGGCTCCGGATCATCAGAGACAACAGCGTAATCAAAATCAGGATCAGAAACCTTCAGATCATCCTTTTCCGGTTCCAGTCCCTGTTGTCTGACATTCCCAACAGCGTTTCTTGCCCGCAACCGCTGATCTGATATCCGGAAATGAAGCTCACCCTGGTCTGAACTCATGTTCTGGTCATCCCATTCCGTTGTTACCTCTAATGCCAGAGATGCTTCGAGGAGATCCCCGTCTGAAAAAGCGATGGAACCACTATCCTGTGAACCGTGCTGCAGGTTTTCAAAGAGAAGCGGCGTTCCCACAGGGCTTCCTGTTCCGTTCTCTTCTGAATAGTCTGACAAGAGTGTCACTTCAACTTCGGATAAATCAAACCCGAGATCATTGGCAATTTCCACCTGCATGCTGCCTTGCTGAATTTCGGCTGAGATGAGATCATCATCGTCCAGAATGATAACCGTAGTCGGAGGCTGATCGGGATCGGATCCTGGCAGCGGATCGCCCGGTCCTGGTGATACACCCGGCTGATCAACAACATCACTGAAAGCGGCAGACCCCTGTGCTTCATACTCCAGCTCAAAAGTGCCCACCCTGTTATTCTGATCATCAACAGCTTCCGGTTCATTCTGAATTTTGCCGATATCCGACTCAAAAGATGACGAAAAATCGTCAACTTCTATCAGTCCCAGTTCGGCATCCATGCTTTGCGGATCAACATTCAGGGCGGGGATAATATTATCAAGATCACCCGTTTCGAAATCAAATTCAGAGGAAAAGTAAACCAGCCCCCCGTCACCGGCAGAAAACAGTTCCCGAAAATCGGTACGGGTAGTGTCTATGATCGCTCTGCTGCCCTCACCCACAAAGCGGTAGCTCAGATCACTGAATACCGGTATCTCCATTTCCTGATTCACCTGAAAATCGGGACTTGACGGACGTTCACATGCCACCAGCAATGCAGCAGTCAGAAATGCTATCGCAAATACTTTTTTCATGGAAAAATGGTAAAACCCCACTAACAACCCCGCAGGAATGGATAATGAATTACACAGTCAGAATATTATTTTTGGGAAAAAGGAGTTTTTGCTCCCAATGCTTAGTGAAACCGTTCAGAAAAAATAAGCTGTCTTACAACAAGGTTACCGGAAGATTCCGGATACAACATTAACAAACAGTTTTATTATAATATTTTAATATTACAAAAGCGACACCTTTCCGCCAACAATTTTCAGGGATTTGTCTAAATAACGGACTGCCAGAGGAGGGGCGATAAAAAAGGAGCGGAGAGAGAGGGATTCGAACCCTCGGTACCCGGTTAGGGTACACTCGCTTTCCAGGCGAGCCCGTTCGACCACTCCGGCATCTCTCCATTTCTGTCAGCCCCGGTAATCGAGGATGCCAATATATGACAAATACCATCGCGGGGCAACAGAGCAAGGATATTTTCAATGGTATTTTGCCGGCTCCAAAATAACACCACGGCAAGAAATACACCGGCAGTCAGGCATCGGGCATGTTCAGCTGCCAAATGTAAAGCGATGGCTGGTCGTGGACCTTACCGGTTCGCCCTGATACATGGCGGGGTTAAACCGCCACTGCCTGGCGGCCCGAAGCGTAATTTCCCTGAAGCCGTATCCTGTCTCGCTAACCGACTCAAACTGCCCGGTTTCTTCATTAAAAACCCGGAGATCCTCGATTTCTGCCTCTTCAACCTCTCCGGTTTCCGATACCACGTAAGAAACAATAACCTCCACACGCAAACCGTCCCGTCGCGCAGCCGAAGGAGTAACCGGTTCGACAATCCTGCGGACACTGGGAGGCTGGTCAGGTTGTCCGACAATTTCAGCGGGACCGGGATCTTCAGCAAACGGGGCCAGGTCGCCGTCATCCATACCATTCAAGTCGAGATCATATTCCACATCGACCACTTCATCATCGGGAACGGTAACATCAGGCCGCGGAACCGGGGGAGCATCACGCTGCACGGTCACTTCTTGCCGTGCGATGACAAAATCCTGGTCAATCAGCTCTTCATTTGAAAAGCGCTCCGACAAATCCTGATCCGATTGTTCAAAATCAGGCCAGAACCGGAACAGCATAATAAACACAATCAATGATGTGATTACGGCTATCTGAATTCGGAAATAATAAACCTGGTCTCGCCTGTCTATGGAATGAATAAGCCTCACAATTACGCTTGTTTTGTCAGCCGGAGGCGAAAGCTGTCAGATCCAACGACCAACGCAATTAATCCTTTTCGTAGGACTGTAACGCAGCACGGATAAAACCGTTGTGGTCTTCGAGCTTTTTTTCGGCCTCTTCCCTGCTCACCTTTGCCAGGCCCATCAGCAAGGCAATTTTCACCTTTCCTCCAGACTCTTTTAACAGGCGTGATGACTCTTCGTAACCGGCATCGGTAAACATGCTTATGATACGCCGTGAGCGCTCTACAAGTTTCTTATTGGTAAGCATCAGGTCTACCATGACATTCTCGTAAACTTTTCCAAGTCTGATCATCGCTCCGGTAGAAATCATGTTGCAAACCATTTTTTGAGCGGTGGCACTTTTCAGCCGCGTGCTTCCCATGATGACCTCCGGCCCGACCGGCACGTCAATCATGACATCGGGTTCTTTTTCCAGTTTTACCCGGTCTGCAACCACACAGCAGACCATCACGGTTCTGGCTCCCCTTCTCTTGGCTTCATCCAGCGTTCCAAGCACATAGGGGGTCCGTCCGCTGGCGGCAAGTCCGCAGACCACATCCTTGTCGGAGACATTCAGCTCGGCGATGTCCCTTTCTCCGTGTTCGGGAAGATCTTCAGATCCCTCCTGAGCCACAAACATGGCTTCTCTGCCACCGGCAATGAGACCGATCACCTGGTCGGGATGGGTCCCGAAAGTAGGCGGGCATTCTGCGGCATCAAGCACACCAAGCCTGCCGCTTGTCCCGGCGCCGGTATAAATAAGGCGTCCGCCCTTTGCCAGTGCCTTGTGAGCAAAATCAACGGCCATGGCAATCTGATCTTTTCGCGCGCTTACATACTCGGCAACCTTTTTGTCCTGTTCGTTCATGAGCCTTACTATTTCGCCCGGATCAGCAAGGTCAATATGCAGGGTTTCAGGGTTCCGCTGTTCTGTTTCGAGTTTCTTGAGCTGGTCGTAAAGTTTTTGGCTATCAGACAAATCAGTACTCCGTATTTCTTAATTGGTTGAATTGTAATGTCCCTGTTCATACATATGCAGATAAGTCCGTTTGATAACCTCAGGCAAAGCACCCATCTGCAATAACTGCAAATATACGGAAGTTGTATGAAGGTGTTTTGAAAAATCGGGATGCCGGTCCGCGGTTTTCCATTTGCCGTTTGCCCATCGCATTGGCATCCTTGCGCCGGCAGGCAGAATCAAAAAGGCACATCCGGCCGAAGAAAGATGCCGAAGAAAGATTCAGGGTACGTGGCGCCGCAGTATATCACCCCATATTTCCCAAAGATCTTCCCCCGTTTCAATCCAGTAGTCAAATACATGGTCTATGGCTTTTGAGCGCAGAATATCACTCAGCATGTAGTTGATATCGGAGTAAGGGTCATCCGGGGTGATGACCAGACGGATGTCGGCATTTTTTATGTCATCAAGAAGAGACTGTTCCTCGAGATTGGGCAGATACTCAAGCGGATTGTTATAATACACATTGTCATCAAAGTAATCGTCCATGAACGGACGTATCTGAACGCGTCCGCCAATGGAGATGACTTTCTGGATCTGGCTTGGATATTTGAACAGGAGATTGAGTGCATGGTATCCGCCCATGTGAATTCCGGATGCCATGACAAACAGGTCATCTGACTGTTTGCGTATAAAGGGCAGTACCTCATCAATGATATATTTTTCATATTTCCTGTAGCGTCTGATCCGTGAAGCAGGATCGATATCACTGTTGAAAAAGCTTTCCTGATCGACGGAATCAACGCAGAAAATCATATTGTGCCCGTTATCGATCTGATAAGACAGTGCTTCGATAAGCCCATGCTCTTCCCAGTCATTCCGGTTGCCTGCATCTCCGGGAAAAGCCAGCAAGGGAGTACCCTCAAAACCATAGACCGTCACCGATGTTTTCCTTCCAAGACTGGGACTCTGCCAGTGGTGCTCTTTCTTTTGCATCTTTTGTTCTCTTTTAGCAGCTGATAGTGAATGATCCGAATCACCAGCAAGCTAATGCATCGGAATGAATTTTAAAACAATTTCCGTCAAAAACGGTTAGAAAGCCACCATGCTTTCGGCAGAATGGTCATTTTCTGCATCCAGGTGAGATGGGCACGCGAATCAAATACCTGATAGTTGTTTTTTTCGATGCAATCGAGAATACGCGCATAATTATGGCGCGCAAGCAATACCGGAATCCTGCTGTCTGGTGACAGCAGCGGGATGCCTTCATCGGAACTGGCGTAATATCTGCGGGCACGATCAATCTGAAAACGCATAAAACTCTTGAAGTCCGGAGTCACCTGCTTTTGCTGAATATCATTCTCTGTCAGACCAAAACTGTGAAGCTCATCCAGCGGGAGATATATCCGGTCTCGCTGCAGATCTTCTCCTATATCCCGCAGGATATTGGTCAGCTGCATTGCTATCCCAAGATCAACTGCCCGGTCAAGGGCCTTCTCATCATCGTAACCGAAAACTTCGGATGTCATGAGCCCGACCACCGAAGCCACCTTGTACGAATAGTCGTACAGCTCTTCAAAATTCTCATACCTGTTTTTCACAAGGTCGCTCTGCACTCCATCGATCAGTTCGAAGGGGAGCGATATGGGGATGGCGTGACGCTTCAGCACATCGGAAAATGCAACCAGCACGTAATTATCCGCCTGCTTTTCCTCATAAGTCTGCTCAAGCTTGAACTTCCATTCGTTCAAAGCCGTCCCGGCGTCCCGGATGGCAACAGGGTTTGCCCCTGAGAGATCCTCGGCTTCATCTACGATATTGTCCAGATGGCGGCAAAGTGCGTAAATGGCAAAAATGCTTCTTTGCTTGTGATTTGGCAGAAACCGGGTGGCAAGATAAAATGTTTTCGCGTGTTCACGTGTGACCGATCGGCAATGGGCATAGGCATCACGGACACAGGAGTCATCCACCTCCTCGATAACATTCCTGTGCATTGATGTTCGTTCATACATCGGCCGTAACGCCTGGAAAGCTGATATGCCGGTTCGCTTGCTCATTAATAAATGGTTATAAATAGAAAACTATGCATGTCTGTTGAATTGTCTCTGCAAGACCGTTTTGGAGACCGTAAAAGCCAAAAGTGATTCAGAAAAAAAATCGTTCCCGGAAGCAAACGCAATATTGCTTTCAACCCGCTGTCGTAACATCCTTTAGCTTCGGGACAATCACATCTGCCTGCTTATCAGCCAAACTAACCCCGATGAACCGTATACTGCAAACGCCGCATGCAAATGCCGATATAATTTTTCCTTAAATTTTACTATTATGTAATAATAATTTTAATCAGCAGAAATATTTTTATTCCGGCCGGTTTGATGTCATTCCGGTTGATCAGTTTACGGAATGAGCTGAAGTTTGTACTGCTTCTGATGTCAATGAAAAACCGGCTGACAAACACAGTAAATATACGGGACTGAGGGTCATGTATATGTTACATCCACCTGCTGCAAATATTTTTATCAGGCTTACAGGTTAATTTTACAGATCAATGGCAAAAAAACATACAATCTATGATGTGGCTCGCATAGCCAATGTGGCTATTTCCACCGTATCGCGGGTTTTGAACGGATCGCCCTACGTTTCCAATGACACCAAAGAGCGTGTCCAGAAGGCAATTGACCAGCTGGATTTCAGACCGCAGGTCAATGCCCGCAAATTAGCCCGGCAGGAAGCCCAGATCATTGCAGTAGCATTGCCTACGTTTACAACGCCTTTTTTCAATGAGGTCCTCAAAGGGGTCAAGGATAAGATAAAGGACACCGACCTTGATTTTATCATCTACAACACCGGCTCTGACAATCCCGAAGAGACACTGAAGACATTTCTTGACCGGGGCATTCCGGATGCACTCATCATCTTTTCAATCAATCTGGATGAAGATACCAGAAAACGCCTGCTGAATGCCGGCATCCCGGTGGTGCTTGTTGGATTCAAGCACGAAGATTTCAATTACCTGTACTGGAACAATTACAAGGGCGGTTATCTGGCCGGGGAGCATCTGATCAAGGAAGGGTATCAGAAAATCGGAATGGTCCGGTCGCACAGCAAATCTCCTGTTGCCGACTCCAGGGAAAACGGATTCCGCGATGTGCTGGTCAAATACAACCTCCCTCTGGATGAGAACTTTTTTGTAAAGGGTATCACCAAAAAGCACTCCGGTTACAGCGAGGAAGCCGGCTACGAATCGGTTCAGATCATGCGTGAGCGCGGCGGGTTACCGGAAGCTATCTTTTGCACCAACGATGCCCAGGCGATCGGGGTCATCCACGCGCTGGATGAGCTGAACCTGCGCATTCCCGATGATATCGCCGTAATGGGATATGACAATATAAAAACTGCCCAATATCTTGGCCTTTCCACCATAGATCAGCAGATGTATGAAGTAGGCACCGAGGCCATCTCCCGAATAACAAAAATGATCAAGGACAAAGACCGGTCGCTCGTTCAGAAAGAGATCGAGCCCAAACTAATTGTCCGAAAATCAACCCGCAAACCGTGAGCCAGACCGAGTACAGCCAGAACCTGCTTGACCACTGCATTAACGAAACCGATGCCTCCGGACGCCTCCCGGATTACCGCGGCAAAGTCCGGGATATTTACAATCTCCCGGATAATCAGATGGCGATCGTGGTTACCGACCGCATATCTGCTTTTGATCACATTTTTCCGGAAGCCATACCTTTCAAAGGGCAGTTGCTGAATCTGATCGCATGGCATAACTTCAAGGCAATACAGCCTGTCTGTCCCCATCATGTGCTGGATGTCCCCCATCCCAACGTCACTATTGCACGCAGATGCGATCCCCTGCCGGTGGAGGTTGTCGTCAGGGGATACCTGGCCGGACACGCATGGCGGGTCTACGATCAAGGCGGCAGAACACTTTGCGGAAAAAAACTTCCGGAGGGGCTTCGCAGGAATGAGGCACTTCCGGAACCGCTGATCACGCCCACAACAAAAGCAACCCGCGGACATGATGAAGATATTTCCGAAGATGAGATCATTTCCGGAGGACTCGTGCATCCCGACCGGTGGGAAGAGATCAGACGTGTATCACTTTCCCTGTTTGATCAGGGTTCAGAAATGGCAGCACAAAAGGGACTGATCCTGGTTGATACCAAATATGAATTCGGTATCAGCAACAACGAGCTTGTACTTATCGATGAGGTACACACTCCGGATTCATCGCGCTATTTCTATGCGGATGAATATGAAAAACGGCTGGCTGAAGATGCACCCCAGAAACAGCTTTCAAAAGAGTTTCTCAGGGAGTGGCTGATTGAGAACAGGCACCACGAGAATCTTGACAATCAACTGCCCCGGCTGCCGGATGATTTGCGGATTTCGATCTATGAGCGGTATCGCGAGCTCTATGAAAAACTGACCGGCACATCGTTTGAACCGACCCCTACTCCCGGTTTCAATGCCTTTCTCGCGGATCTGCTGGCATGGTATGACCGCAAGTGACGGATCCTTGCAGAATCAGGGTACATTCAGGAGTTTGTGTGTTTGCAGGCTGATCCGCCAGTCAGGATTTTCCTTGACGTATTTGACGATAAGCGGAACCGACTCCGGGGTGTCCCACTCCGGCTGAAGCATTTTCAGGGTGCCGGCAGGACATTCAGCCGCGTTTTTTTCTGCATAAATGAGATCTTTACGCGTGAGCACCACCACTTTCAATTCATCTACGTGCGGAAAAATCTCCACGAGCGGTTCCTTGAACCTTTTGGGTGACAATGTAACCCAGTCGATATGGCCCGTCAGCGGCGAGGAGCCGCTGGTTTCAAGGTGAATCTGCAGTCCCGCCTCGTGAAGGCCTTCAGTCAAAGCCGTCAGGTCGTGCATCAGCGGTTCTCCTCCGGTTATGACGACAATTGAACTGCCTGATTCACAGGCGGCATCAACCAGCTCTTCCGCAGCAATTTCCGGGTGAACCGATGCATCCCAGCTTTCCTGTACATCGCACCACCAGCATCCGACATCACATCCGGCCAGGCGAATGAAATACGCGGCCTGACCTGCATGGGCTCCTTCGCCCTGAATCGTATAAAAGTGCTCCATGACGGGATAAGCCGTCAGCTTCCAGTCTGACCGCTCCTTGTTTCCGGTATTGCGGGATGAGGTCGTGCTCAATGATGCAGGCATTGCATTATGATGTGTTGCTTTTGATTTGAGTACAGCATGCAAAGGTAACGAAAAACAGGCAGAAGATTGTGCATAATATGCAGTACCCGTCCGTCAGAACCGGATGCTTCGGAGCCAACCCGTAGCTGCAATTCAAGGTTCCCAGTAATGCCGTGACATATCAACGCTGCCGTCCGGATCAAAGCGCACCCCCTCAGATCTGAGCAGATCCTCCATTACATCACCGCCAAACCAGGCTTTGCCGGTCAGTTCACCGTTGCGGTTCACAACCCTGTGACAAGGCAGCATGGTTTGCCCTTCATTTGTTCCGGCTTTTTCTTCCGACAGGGTGCTGTTCAATGCCCATCCCACCAGCCGGGCACTGCCACCCGTACCCAGATGCCGGGCAATGGCGCCGTATGTCGTTACTTTGCCTTCGGGTATGCGCGCTACCACTTCAAAAACGCGCTCGTAAAAATCCTTCCCGGAACCATTTTTTTTATTTCCGCCTGCAGTCATTCTTCTTCGTTCAGCCAGCTTTCAAGTTCACTGTCGCGGGAATCATCCCTGCCGTCTACCCGCTTTGCGACCCTCAGGGCAGCCTGTCCCAGTTCGCGGTACAAACGCAGCGCCTCCGGGTTGCCGGCGAGCAGTTCAATATGCTTTTCGATGGTTTTGGTATCACCACGCATAACAGGTCCGGTCAGAACCTCTTCGGGCGGATTCTCAAGCAGCCCCTTGACCGTCTGCTCAACCAGCGGACGGAAAATCTCCCGGGCCCGGACATTGTTTCCGCTTGCAGTAAGCACCTGCTGTGATGCATCAAAAAGCGGCGCCAAGAAATTGCAGACGAATACCGCACCAAGATGGACTGCAGATTTCTGATCACGATCAACGGGTAGTGGCCGTGCACCGATGGCACGGACCAACAGCTTCAAGTCAGCACACAGTCCGGCATTACCCTGCAGCGTAATAAAACACTGTTCAAAAGCCGCTTCCTGGTTTCCGGAGGTAAATGTTTGAATCGGGTGAAATGATGCGGTTCCCGCCCCTTTATCCGAAAGAGGCTTCAGTACCTCAGCCGGCAGAGCACCTGAAGTGTGTATCCAGGCGGGATGCAGATAGTTTCCGTTTCCGCCCGCCCCCTTGCGCTTGTCCGGGTTATATTCGCCGGGATCCTGATCCCCGTAGATTTGCTGTGCAACGTCATACGCAAAACGTGATATCTGATTATCCGGCAGACACAAAAAAACCAGATCTCCCAGATCCGACCGTTTCAGCGGAAAGGTGTTGCATATCCCGGCATCAACCTTATCTGCAATACGTTCACATGATTCGGGGTTCCGGCTGTAGAGACTTTTAATGGTGTATCCCTTGCTGTGGAGCCGCAGGGCAAGAGACGACCCGAGACGTCCTGTGCCTATGATGGATATGCCTCCGGGAAAGCGCTGTTTGCTGGATTCAAGTGGTGTCATATCTTATCTGTCTGGGAAACCGGCATGGGCGGAAAGCAGGTTGTCATCCGGATTGCCGGATGATGTCCGGTAAAATCGGATTTCCCGTTCGCGATATCGTGCCGCCATCACTCCGGAGAGAAAAACGCCGGCTCCGTGTATGTGGGACTCGCCGCTGTATATCAGATTATTCAGTCGTGTGTCATTTTCTTCGGATATGGCCCTGGTCAGCTTATCGAAGGTATCCTGATACTGTGCCGGCATTTCACAACAGAATACGATCAATCCGTTTTTAAATGGCATGATCTCCTTCAGGACAAAGGTCAGTTCCTGAACAATCGGCGGCGATTCATCCATGAGCTGCATGCCAACCACACTAAAGTCATTTTGCGTCAGCTGAAGCATCTGCAGATGATCGAAGAATCCCAGATGGGTCACATCCGCATCTTCACGGATATAAAAATCATCTTCTTCATCGCAAAAATCGTCTCTCAGCCGCTCATCCAGCGGAACCGGCCCGGACGGCGTCTCAACACTTCTCCCTGCAAGAAGCTGAATTTTTCGCTTTGCATGCCATGAGTCCGGCTCGATAATCACTATGGTATCGTAATCCGTATCCATGATCTGACGGTAGACAAAGCAGAACTCATCCGCATTCTGAGTGGTCATGCGTGGCGGGAGAAAAAGCATGCGCAGGCCGTCCTGACCGCAGTAAGGCATTGACGCCATCCGCTCCTTCAACTCTTCATTTGTGAAGGGGAGCTTGCGTTCGCAGACAAAATGATCGTGTATCATACCTCCTGATTTTCCTTTTCTTTCAGTGCCACTGCAATCCAGTGCTCCCTGAAAAGAAACGAAAAGATTTCGAGGGTATCCACCCCGGTTTCAGCCCGGAACCTGTTCTCATCCAGCATATCGAGTCTGATTTTGCTCATGGCCAGACGAAGGCCCGTTCCCAGGAATTTCAGGGCCGCCTCTTTGATGGTCCACATGCGAATGCAGCACAGATCATCAGGCAGCATTTCCTCTTCCTCCGGATGGCATATGCGCTCGCGCAGGCGCGGATGGAGTGTTCGCCCGGCAGGTTCCACATCCAGTCCGATCTCGCCGCTGGTGTGAATGCCGCAAACCAGCAGCGAGCTGCAGTGTGAAATCCCGATGCCGATATTCTCTCCGTTCACAAGACCGAATGGTTTGCCCGTATCCATTTTCCTGAGCTTAAACGAGCCGGAATCGAGTCCCTGCCTGTCAATGAGCCGGGACAGCACCTGAACGGGGTCGGCACCGGCAGGCCGGTCTTTTCCGGGTTCGCCACCCACAGCCATCAGGATGCATCCGGGCGGAAAAGCAACCGGCACATGGGTATGAACTAACCACTCCACGAGTACCTCTCAATTAATCGAATGATATCAGTTACGCCGGAAAACCGGCAGGCAACAGAAAAAGCCCGACATTACGGTCAGAGCGGCATCCTGTCCGTCCTCTCAAATATAGATAAAAAGCGGAATTTATACCGTTTTTTTGCAATCATTTCCGTAATTTTGGCACTTCAAAATTATCCGTAACAAAACACATTATACATGCAAGAAACCGAGCTCAGTCTGACCGAACAGGCACGCATCCGCCGGGAAAAACTGGATGAAATCCGCAAAATGGGTCTGGATCCCTATCCCCATGATTTTGAAACGGATCATCATGCCGAAGAAATCCGGAATACCCCGGAACTTCTTGACGGCGAAGAGGCTGAGCGGAAACGGGTACGCATTGCCGGACGCATCATGACCCGCCGCATCATGGGCAAAGCGGCTTTTTTCAATCTGCAGGACGAGTCCGGAACCATTCAGGTCTATATTCGCCGGGATGATGTGGGTACAGATATCTATAATACCCTTTTCAAAAAGCTGATTGACATCGGTGATATTGTCGGTGTGAGCGGATTTGTTTTCAAGACCCGGACCGGTGAACTTACGGTTCACGCCGAGTCCTTTGAGCTGCTGACCAAAACACTTCGCCCCCTTCCGGTGGCCAAGGAAGTTGAGGATGAGCAGGGCAACAAGGTCACCTACGACGCTTTTGCGGACAAAGAGCACCGCTACCGTCAGCGCTACCTTGATCTTATTGTCAACCCGGAGGTTCGCGGCGTATTCGAAAAGCGGTCCAGAATGATCCGTGAAATGCGCAACTACATGGCAGACATGGGTTATCTGGAGGTGGAAACGCCCATCCTGCAGCCGGTTTACGGCGGTGCCGCCGCGCGCCCGTTTGAGACGCATCACAACGCGCTGGACATGACCCTGTTTCTGCGGATAGCAAACGAGCTGTACCTCAAACGGCTCATCATCGGCGGCTACGAGGGTGTCTTTGAGTTTGCGAAGGACTTCCGCAATGAGGGAATGAGCCGCTTCCACAATCCGGAATTCACACAGGTGGAGCTGTATGTTGCCTACAAGGACTATGACTGGATGATGGGCTTCGTGGAGCAGATGATCGAGCATGTGGTCAAAGCCCTGCACGGAACCACCAAAATCACCGTCGGGAAGAATGAAATTGACTTCAAGGCTCCCTGGGCCCGCATCCCGATGCTGGATGCCATCGCTCAGGAAACCGGGAAGGACCTCTCCGGGATGGATGAGGATGCCATCCGTAAAACCGCACGTGAACTCGGCGTTCCGGTGGATGAGACGATGGGCAAAGGCAAGCTGATTGACGAAATTTTCGGCGAAAAAGTGGAGGCCAAACTTGTTCAGCCTACATTCATAACCGACTACCCGATCGAAATGAGTCCGCTCGCGAAAAAGCACCGCTCAAAAGAAGGGCTGGTGGAGCGGTTTGAGCTGATCTGCAACGGCAAGGAACTTTGCAATGCCTTCACCGAGCTCAATGACCCCGTGGATCAGCGGCAGCGTCTTGAAGAACAGGCCAGACTGCGGTCTGAAGGTGATGATGAAGCGATGGTGGTGGATGAAGACTTTCTCAAGGCGCTTGAATACGGCATGCCGCCGACGGCCGGACTGGGAATCGGCATTGACCGGCTTGCGATGATCCTGACCAATCAGGAGTCGATCCGGGATGTGCTCTTTTTCCCGCATATGCGGCCGGAGTGATACGTTAGTCTCCTATGAATTTTAAATGGTTTCTTGCATACCGTTACTTTCGCGGCCGCACCACTGGCAGCGCCTTTCTTTCATTTATCAAGATCATGGCTGTTGCAGGCGTTGCTATCGGATCGGCCGGACTGCTCATTGCACTGTCAATCGTGCACGGATTCAGTTCGGTGATCCAGGAAAAAATCCTCGGTTACGGAACACATATTTCCATATCGACCTATGCCGATGACCCGCTCTACCGCAGCGATACTCTTGCGGTTTATCTGCAAGATATTCCGGGCGTCGATGACAGTCAGGCGGTAATCTACTCCCAGGGGATGGTGCAAACCCGCGACTTCGCCGAGGGCACCTTTATCAAAGGCGTTGACCGTGACGGTGACTTGTCCAATATCCGTCAATACATACGCGACGGAGAGTACAATCTGGGGCCGAATGAGGAAGGTCTGCCCGGCGCCGTGATCGGCGCCCGGCTGGCCCGCAACCTCGATGCCTCACCCGGCAGCGTAATAACCGCCTATGCCATCAGAGGCATGCCGACGCCGCTCAACCTTCCGCAAATACAGCAGTTTCATGTATCGGGTATCTATCATACCGGCATAGATCAGTTTGATGATGTGCTGATGCTGGTTGACGTTGACTATGCCCGCGGGCTGTTCGAAATGCCCCCGCCAAGAGCGACCCAGGTGGACCTGCGTGTTGCTGATCTGGACGAAATTGAGAAAGTCAGCGCTCTGCTCAGTGACAGGCTGCCGTTTCCCTATTATACCGAAACCATTTACGAACGCTACAGGAGCATTTTTGCCTGGATCAACCTTCAGGAGCAAACGATTCCTTTTGTCATTGCCGTGATGATTATTGTGGCGGCATTCAACCTCATCGGAACCGTGCTTATCATGGTGCTGGAACGGACGCGGGACATAGGCATTCTTAAGACCATGGGGGCAAACGACAAAAGTGTCCGTTCGATCTTCCTGATTGAGGGGATTATCGTGGGTATTGCCGGACTGCTGATCGGAATTTTTCTGTCACTGGCGTTCTATGTGATCCAGGATACATGGCAGGTCATTCCACTGCCTGAGGAGAGTTACTACATGACTGCAGCACCAGTGCAGCCGCGATGGTTCGACTTTGTGTTAGTCAGCACCATCACACTGATTCTGTGCGCTCTTGCATCCTGGCTTCCGGCACGGGTTGCCGCCAGACTGAACCCCCTCTCTGTGATATCATACGGGCGCTGAGAAGCTGCTGTTGGCCAGAAAGCCACTTGCTGAACAACCGCTGTTGATACATCTGCCGGGGGCGTGATTTCGTCCCCCCGGCAAAACGTATCATTATCTTATTTTGCTCTCAGTACCGGATTACGCTGCGCCGGTTCAGTTGATGAACTCCTCAACAGGCTTCCAATCCAGATCAAATGCGCCGGCAACATCTTTATGTGTGATATCGCCGTAAGCGACATTCAGCCCGGGTATGAGCTCTGGATATTTCCTCAGCGCTTTCTTCCAGCCGTGGTTGGCAATCTCGACCGCATACGGGGTAGTCGCGTTGGTCAGTCCGACCGTCGAGGTGTAGGGAACCGCACCCGGCATGTTGGCGACACAGTAATGGATGACATCATCCACCGTATAAATGGGATTGTCATGTGTTGTCGGTTTGGCCGTTTCGATGCAGCCTCCCTGGTCGATGGCGACATCGACCAGGACTGAGCCCGGACGCATGGTCTTGAGCATGTCGCGGGTTATCAGTTTGGGCGCTTTGGCGCCGGGAATAAGCACACCGCCGATCACCAGATCCAGATTGGGAAGCATTTCACGGATATTGGCTTCCGAGGAGTATATGGTGGTTACATTTCGCGGCATGATATCATCAAGATAGCGCAGCCTGGGCAGGCTGATATCCATGATAGTGACATTGGCCCCCATTCCTGCAGCCATTTTTGCGGCGTTTACACCCACAATACCGCCGCCAAGGACAAGGACGTTGCCGGGTTTCACACCGGGGATACCACTGAGCAGCACTCCGCGTCCGCCCTGGGCTTTTTCAAGATACTTCGCACCCTGCTGTACGGACATCCGTCCGGCCACCTCACTCATGGGAACCAGCAGCGGCAGCGAACGATCAGGATTTTCTACGGTTTCGTAGGCGATAGCGATGCAGCCGGAATCCATGACGGCCTTTGTAAGCTCTTCACTGGCGGCAAAATGGAAAAAGGTGAAGACGATCTGCCCTTCGCGCATGCGCTTGTACTCGGGTCCGACCGGCTCCTTCACTTTCATGATCATTTCGGCATCTGCCCAGAGCTTCTCGACATCCGAAACAATTCTGGCTCCGTTTTTTTCGTAGGCTTCATCTGGAAATCCGCTTCCGGCACCCGCGCCGGCTTCTACAATGACTTCATGACCATGGCGAATCAATCCGAGTGCACCGGATGGCAGCAGCGCCACTCTGCTTTCATGTGATTTAATTTCTTTGGGTACTCCGATAAGCATAATACTATCCCCGTTAATGATGGTTAATGGCTTCTGAGAAAATAATGAAATGGCAGTAAAAAAATACCGCTATGTTACGACACCTGAAAGTATGCAAATCAGCTTCTTTCTGAGGGATTCATTAAAGCAGATGACATCGCATTTGAAATCACATGCCGGACTTCCGTATTATGAGCGGTACCTAATTCTGCTGATGCCATGATCTCCAAAGAGCTTTTTAAAAAAATACGACGCATCGAAATCCACACAAAAGGTCTTGTCAACGAGATTTTCGGTGGGGAGTACCAGTCGGCCTTCAAGGGACGCGGCATGACATTTTCCGAAGTGCGGCCTTATCAGTTCGGCGATGATGTGCGTCAGATCGACTGGAATGTCACGGCACGCAGCCAGGAGCCGTATATCAAAATTTTCGAAGAGGAGCGTGAGCAGACGCTGATGCTGTGCGTCGATATCTCTCCGAGCGGCCAGTTCGGAAGCGGAGACAGGCGTAAGCTGGATCTGGTCACCGAGCTGTCAGCCGTTCTGGCCTTCAGCGCCATCAAAAATAATGACAAGGTGGGCCTGCTCCTGTTCACCGACCGTATCGAAAAGGTGGTTATGCCACGCAAAGGCCGCGGACACGTGCTGCGTCTGATCCGGGAACTGCTGACAACCAATCCTGCCGGTACCGGCACCGATATTGCCGGCGCGGCCGGATATCTGACAAAAATTCTCAAACGTCGCTCCATTTTCATCCTCATCAGTGATTTTCAGGCATCGGGCTTCGAAAAGCAGCTGCGCATTGCCAACCGCAAACACGATTTTGCTGCCATAGTGATCGATGATCCGCTTGAGCGGGAACTGCCCGAGCTGGGCCTTCTGCCGCTGCATGATGCGGAAACCGGGCGGATTCGCATCGTTGATACCTCCAGCGAACAGGTCCGCATCCACTATCGGAAGCGCCGGAAGAACCGCCTGGATCGGCTCAGAAAACTGTTTATCCGATATCAGATAGATTCCATTACATTGCAAACCAATGAGTCGTATATTGACCCGCTGATATCCTTTTTCAAACTCCGGCTGCGGCGCCGGTGATCTGTCAGAATCCCTGCAACAAAACGTCCGGAATCGCAGGTGCTCAGGTTCCGTGACGCCGACAATTCACATTCAGCGTGCAGAAAATCTTATCCGTTATTTTAGATAAAATCATTGCCACGGTTGCAGAAAGCCTGTCCCGGCATGCGGCTGAGTACATTGCTTCAAGTGCGTTTGCTGTGCGTATTACTGCTGCAGGATGTGCGGCATTGGCAGTTATGGCAGCTACACCGGGCCTGACCCCTGCCCAAACCGTGGAATCAGAAATGGACAGGGACACGCTGCGAACCGGCGATATGTTCGAGTATCATGTCACATTAGCCAACCGGGCGGCATATGACGCGGTTATCTATCCTGACAGCGCGTCATTCGGACCGGATTTCATCATCCGGGACACTCAAACCGTGCCTGACAATGCCGGTGAAAGACGCACGTACACCCTGCATTTTTTCGGCGTTGATGTCGATTATGTTCCGGAAATACCGGTACGGCTGGTTGACGGCACCGATACTCTTGATGCGACCATTCCCGCTCAGCCATTTGTTTACGAATCCCGGGTCGATGACGCAGAAACAGCACTTCGTCCGCTGAAACCGATTTTCCCGTTTTTCCGCAACTGGCTGCCCTGGATCATTGCAGCTGTCATTCTGGCGCTGGCAGCCGCCTGGGTATTATACCTGTACCGCGAGCGGATTTTTGGTCAGCGAAAGAAACCGGAGCCAAAGCCCCGCCAGCCAAAGGCCGAACCCTTCCGCAGTCCGCTTTGGCGCCTGCGCATTGAGCTCAAACGCATTGAAGAAACTCACAAAGAGCCTGTAAAAAACCCGGTGCCCTATTTCACCGAGCTCGGAGATGCCTTCCGGACCTACATCGAAGAGGTTCACGGATTTCCGGCACTGGAGTCCACCACATCCGAACTGCTCACCTATCTGAAGAGCCGGGGATTTGACGGCGAGGTGATCCGTTTCCTGAGGTTGATCCTGGAAACAGCCGACCTGGTGAAATTTGCCCGATTTGAGCCCAATGAATCCGACTGTTCCGACGTTATGAAATACGGTTCGGCACTCGTCGACCGCATTTCCCTTACAGACAAGGAGAGGCTCGAAGAGCTGCGACGAAAACACGAAGAAGAACAACAAGCCAAATTACAGGAAGAAAAAAAAGATGATTTGGGATAATCCCGCATGGTTTTGGGCATTGCTGATCATTCCCGTGATGGTATGGGTACAGTATCGCTATTTCAAGCGGCGGCAGATTGCCTGGCTGACCTATTCGGATACCTCCGATCTGGATCACCTGCCCGGCAATTGGCGTACCTACGGGATTTTTGCGGGGTTCGGTCTTCAGATCATCGCTGTCATTCTGATCATCACCGCACTTGCACGTCCTCAGCACGAACAGGTATATACCGAGCGTACGGTAGAAGGCATCGATATCATGCTGGTGCTGGATATCTCCTCATCCATGCTTGCCGAGGATATGCAGCCCAACAGGCTCCTTGCCGTGAAAGATGTGGCTTCCGGTTTTATAGACCGGAGGGAGTCTGACCGCATCGGGCTGGTAGTCTTTGCCAGGGAGAGCTTTACGCTGGTCCCGCCGACACTCGATTATCAGCTGCTTCAATCCCAGCTTGAGCATGTCGACCTGGGCATGGTGCGCGACGGCACGGCAATCGGCATGGGACTGGCTACAGCCGTAAACCGGCTTCGCAACAGCGATGCTGAAAACCGGGTAATTGTACTTCTTACGGACGGCGAAAACAATGCCGGGGAAATCGATCCCATCACCGCAGGGGAGCTGGCAGCTACGTTCGGCATCAGGGTCTACACGATCGGCGCCAGTACGGATGCTCGGACCGCCCCCTACCCGGTTGATGATCCCATACGCGGCACGCGCTATCATGAAATTGTAGTTCAAATCGACGAGGACATGATGCGGGATATTGCGGAACGGACCGGCGGACGCTATTTCCGGGCAACAGACAATGAGTCCCTCGAACAGGTCTACAATGAAATTGATGAACTTGAAAGAACCGAGTTTGAGGAGTCGGTTTACCATGAACTTGCTGACGCCTATCAGGGTTACCTGGCCTGGGGAATGATACTCCTTCTTCTGTCGTTTGCATGCGACAGGTGGCTGTTCCGCATCGAGCTCAACTAACGCTGCCGCAACTGCTTCTTGCTGCAACTGTTTCAGATGTTACCATTTTTTTTCAACTGCATATTACTATTGTTTTCATGTCTCTGAAGAACATTGCTGAGATATTTTCCAAACATTTTCCTGTTGACGAGCTTTCCGGCAACATAGCCCCCGGAAAAAGCGTGCGGCTACAGCACTTCGTGGGGTCCACCCCCGCCCTGCTTATGTCCGGGCTGGCAAAGAAGCACCTCCCTCTTATCGTAATAACACCCGACGCGGAACGGGCGCAGTTCCTGAAGTCAGATATTGACGCACTCGGAAACGGAAACTCGCTTTACTTTCCGCCTTCCGGCGCCCGGCCCTATCAGTCCGGACGAGTAAGCGATACGACCGTTACCGCGCAGCGTTCGGATGTCATTGACCAGATCCGGGAAACCAGAGAGGTCGTCGTGGTGACATCCGCAGAGGCAGTCTTTGAAAAAATGGCATCGGCCGATCATTTCGACAAAGCATCCATTTCGTTGAAGAAACAGAGTGAAATGGATCCGGACGCGCTCGCGGAGAAGCTTGCCGACCAGCAGTATCAGACGGTATCGTTTGTCAATGAACCCGGTGAATATGCCCGGCGTGGCGGCATCATCGACATTTTCCCGTTTTCCGGTGAATATCCGGTACGGCTGGAATTTTTCGGCAACGAAATCGAATCCATCCGGGAGTTTGATCCTGATTCACAGCGGTCCGTTGCATTTCTGGATCAGATACGGCTGCTGCCCAATCTGGAGTCTTTTTCGGACGCAGCGCGGCAGTCGCTGATCTCCTTTTTTGATGAACATGCGGTGATTGCCGCCGTGGATTATCCGGGCATTGTGTCGGAGATCCACAGGCTCAGTGAAGAAGCGGCTCAGCGGTATCGCGAAGTAGTGAGTGAAAATAAAAAAGCCGCTCCAAAACCTCCGGAGCACCGGTACATGACCGCAGACGAGCTGGCCGGTGAACTGCAGCGCCATCCCCGCCTGCTTTTCGGTGCCATCCCGCCTGATCTGACACCTGATGCCGAGTTTACCCTCCAGGCGCGCCCGCAGCCGGACTTCAACTCTTCGGTCAAGCTGCTCCGGAAAGACCTGGCCGACCTCAGTCTGCAGAATATCGAAACCTGGATTTTGTGTGACAACGAGGGGCAGCGAAACCGGTTTGAGGAGCTGCTCGGTGAACCCGGACCGGAACTTCGTTACCGGCTTACAATGGAAACGCTGCACCGCGGTTTCATCCTGCCGGAAATGGACATCGCCGTTTACACCGATCATCAGATTTTCAATCGCTACCATCGTCCCAAAACGCGTTCAAAAGTTCGCCGCGGCGGCATCTCTTTCAAAGAACTGAAAGACCTGAACATCGGCGATTATGTCGTGCACGTTGATCACGGCATTGGGAAATTTGCCGGGTTCCGGAAAATCACCGTCCGCGGGGCTGACCAGGAGTCCGTTGTACTGCGGTACCAGGACGATTCGACGCTTTACGTCAACGTATCCAGTCTGCACAAGCTTCAGAAATACTCCGGCAAGGACGGCACTGCACCCAAGGTCACCAAACTCGGATCGGGCGAATGGGCCAGGAAAAAGGCCAAAACCCGCAAGCGTGTCAAGGACATCGCCCGGGAGCTGATTACGCTCTATGCTAAGCGCAAAGCACAAAAAGCGTGGTCCTTTTCGGGGGATTCGTCCATGCAGACCGAACTTGAAGCGTCCTTCATGTATGAGGAGACGCCGGATCAGGACTCGGTAATCCGGGATGTAAAATCGGATATGCAGAAGGAAATGCCGATGGACCGGCTGGTATGCGGCGATGTGGGCTTCGGCAAGACCGAGGTGGCTGTGCGCGCCGCGTTTAAGGCGGTACTCGACGGAAAGCAGGTTGCCCTGATGGTGCCCACAACGATCCTGGCCGACCAGCACGCCAAAACCTTCCGGGAGCGGATGAAAGACTTTGCCGTAAACATTGAGGTCATCTCGCGTTTTCGCAGCAAAGCAGAGCAGACCGATATCATCAAACGCACCAGGTCGGGCGAGGTCGACATCCTCATCGGAACGCATCGTATTGCATCGAAAGATGTATCTTTCCGGGATCTTGGACTGCTGATCGTGGATGAAGAGCAGCGGTTCGGGGTGAGCGTGAAGGAAAAACTCAAAGAGCTGCGGGCCAGTGTGGATGTACTGACGCTTACGGCAACCCCCATTCCGCGTACGCTGCAGTTTTCACTGATGGGCGCACGGGACCTGAGTGTGATCAACACGCCGCCGCCCAACCGGCAGCCTGTCCTGACCGAAATACACAGCTTTGACAAGCGGTTGATCCGTGATGCCATCATGCAGGAGGTCAGCCGCGGCGGACAAGTGTTCTTCATCCACAACAGGGTGCAGAATATTGAAGAAATTGCCGGGATGGTCCGGTCACTCGTACCGAACATCCGGGTGCGTTTTGCGCACGGACAGATGACCGGCAGCAAGCTTGAAAAAATCATTCTGGACTTCTACGATCACAAATTTGACGTGCTGGTTTCAACCAACATCGTGGAGAACGGAATCGACATTGCCAATGCCAACACGATTATCATCAATCAGGCCAATCATTTCGGACTTTCGGAGCTGCACCAGCTGCGCGGACGGGTCGGGCGTTCAAACCGCAAAGCCTACTGCTACCTGATCACACCGCCGATGGAATCCCTGACGCTGGAGTCACGGCGACGACTGCTGGCACTCGAGGAGTACTCCGACCTTGGTTCGGGATTCAACATTGCCATGCGGGACCTCGACATCCGCGGAGCCGGGGATATCCTGGGCGCCGAGCAGAGCGGTTTCGTCAATGAAGTCGGTTTCGAGATGTACAACAAAATTCTCAACGATGCGGTGCGCGAGCTCAAGGAGACCGAGTTCGCCGGTCTGTTTGAAGAGACAGAGCACATTCCCGAACGGCCCGAGACTACCGTGGAATTTGACTATTCGGCGCTGTTGCCCTCAGATTATGTCTCCGACAATGTGGAAAGGCTGAATCTGTACCGGCGGTTATCCGGATCTGCAGAGCTCAAAGAAGTATCAGACTGGCAGGATGAAGTGGCTGACCGGTTCGGCCCGCTTCCGGAAGCGACCAGGAATCTGGTCACCGCAACAAAAATCAAAATTCTGACATCGCGGCTCTGGCTGACCAAAGTAACGATCCGTGCCGGGCGGATGTGGCTTCAGTGTCCGGACCATGCCAGCGAGGCAGGATCCCGGTTTTACGACCAGGGAGTGATGCAGCATCTGATGCACCGGCTGGAGCAGTTGCGGCCCGATGCGTTTCAGCTGGCACAAAAAGATCAGGCCGTGCGATTTGTGGTTCAGCAGATTTCTGATCCGGAAACGGCCCTTTCGGTTCTTGAGCAACTTCAGCCGGAGAAAACAGCAAAAGAACCGCAGACGGTTTGAGTCCGGCAAACGGAATTCTGGAAATTTACGGCCCGGACTTAAACTGCAGCCATCATACTGGTTAAAACAATGCAGTAAGCATTCACTACTGCATTGACTTAAGCAATATCAAAACCACTGTCAGTCTAATATACATGTTTTGTAGCAGGGCGAAGCCGGTTCACTATCCGAATATTGTTTCGAATATTTCGTGTATTTTGTATATTTCGATAAATCCACGTTAAATTTACTAGACCATGAAGCAAAAAGACAAGACGATATCAGCCGATGATAGAACCTTGGCCAGGCATTCTTTAAAAGTACTGAGAAGAATCGCAAAGGTTCACAAGGAACAATCAAAGCCTTTAGAACTAAAAGTAACTGATGATGGTTCTGAACTTCAAATTCCGTTGTCCGCTATTGACGATCTGGAAAAGCTCTTGAAGAACCTTTCACAAGGGAATAGTATTGAGGTATTAAGTGAGGACCAGATGTTGACCAGTCAAGAGGCGGCCGACTATCTGAATGTTTCCCGGCCATTTGTCGTAAAACTAATGGAGTCGGGAAAAATTCCGTTTTCCAAAGTGGGGCGTCACCGGCGAGTGAGGTTTTCTGATCTTAAAAAATATGAAGCCCAACAACAAAAGATAGCGGATCAGAAGTTGAAAGAATTAACACAACAAGCGCAGGATCTGAATCTGTATTGAGAATGAGAAATACTGCTGATCTTTTGGAGAATCTGCTTTAGCCGGATAGTTATTTTGTCACTTATGATGTGTACATATTAAGAGAGACTACCCGTTGTTAAAAAATATCTCCATTTTGTCATTTTCATTATACTCCGTCCATTCTGAATACTATATTATTGGATTGATCATAAAAAAGCAGTCATGGTAGAAACACATCCTGAAATATCACTTTCCCGATACGCCGGGCAAATCCGAAGCGGAAACGTGGTGGCTTTTCCCACCGAAACGGTCTACGGCCTTGGCGCCGATGCGTGGAATGCAGATGCCGTAGCACAAATATTTGCTCTGAAAGGCCGCCCGCCAGACAATCCGCTGATTGTGCATGTCAGTTCCCTGGAAATGGCTGCTACGCTTGTAACCGAAATTTCCGAAGATGCCCGGCGGCTGATGGACCGGTTCTGGCCCGGCCCGCTTGCCCTTATCCTGCCGAAACGCCCGGAAGTTCTGGATATCGTCACGGCAGGTCTGCCGACGGTGGCCATCCGCATGCCGGACCATCCCATCCCGCTGCGTCTGATATCCGAGGCGGGCCCGATTGCCGCGCCCAGTGCAAATACATCCGGCCGGCCTAGTCCGACCCGGGGCGAACACGTGCGTCAGGATTTTGGGAAAGATGTGCCGGTCATCGACGGCGGATCGTGTCAGTTCGGGCTTGAGTCGACGGTTCTTGATCTGTCAGAGCGGCCCTACACGGTGTTGCGGCCGGGACACATCACCCAGTCTGAGCTGGAGCAGGTGCTGCTTCAGCCAGTCCGGATGGGCGGATTTACGGAACAATCCGGCCCTGAGAGCGGAATTCGCGGACGCGTAGGCTCGGTCCGGGAGCGCGATAGATCCTCATCCGGTGACGACAACAAAGCATTCGGCGGCCATGCTTCGGCACCCCGCAGCCCGGGAATGAAATACACGCATTATGCACCTGATGCGCTGGTGCGATGGATGCATCCCGAAGAACTTCCGGAACCCGCCTTCCCTGCCGAAAACACCCTTTACCTGCTGCATCAGATCCGTCCTGAAGAAAACAAAGGCGAAAATACTTCTTCCGTATCAGCAGATCGTGACATCCCTGTTTCCGGCGATTCCGGTTCCGCGGACTTCGGAAGCATGCAAAACGGAGCAACGCCCGGAGTTATCATACGCTATGACGGCGACTATCAAGAGATGGCGCGCGACCTGTACGACCGTTTCCGGATGGCGGACCTGCAAGGCTTTGAAGAAGTGGCCATAGAACCGTTTTCCAGCTATCCCGAAGAAGCCGAGGCACTGCTTAACCGGATCAGGAAAGCCATAGGCGAATAAGGTTGGCGGTACCACCAGCCTACAGCATCAGATATCTTCTGATAAATTTATAGACAAGCCAGAGTACCACTACGGCCAGCAAGATTTCAAAAAGTTCTCCAAGCATGGTACCCTCCTCCTTATTTCTCGAAACTAGAAGTTATAAGAGTTTACCACCTTTAAATAATAAAAGAGTCACCTATTAGCGCAACTTATCTCTTGATTAAACAAAAAAAACACAAGATGCCATGACAATCTCTTATGAATTTCAAAAATTTACAATTCAATAACAGTAGTGTCCAATTAAAAGTCGAAGAGCCCCAATTGGTTAGGGTTTGACTCTATTGGTTCTGTGAGTTTAGGGTTCAAAAATAGCTCTTTAAACGTCATACGCTCCAATAACGAGACACTGAGCACTTGCATCATCGTGCGTAAATTGACGTTAAAATCATATCTTTTATGGATGATTATCAAGATCATATAAGTACAAACAGCCGTCCAGATCTGGGTTTTGACGGCATTGATGCTTTGTCCGTAAAACGCCTTGATTCGCAAGTTCTGTTTGATCCATTTAAAAAACAATTCAATCTGCCAGCGGCTTTTATAATACTCCGCGATTTGTTGGGCATCACAGTCCATGATGTTAGTCAGCAGGACTATGTCATTATGATTTTCCGGATCAATCAGCCGAACACGCCGCAAGGGATGCGGGTAACGTTGTTTGGACTGGGGGCCTGTCAATCGGATAATTTGATCGCATTGCAATCCGGTCGAGGAATCAACCGGTGTGGAGGATTTTCGGTAAAACTGCAGATTCTTCTTGGCTCGGACCACAAATCGACCACCACTGGTGTGCAGATGATACAGGCGCTGGTAATCCAGGTAGGCACGATCCATAATATAGATGCTGCCGGCAATGATGGGAATCATATCCAGGATCTTCACATCGTGGGTCCTGCCGTCAGAAATGTGAATAAATGTCGGTATAGCCCCCTGCAAATCCATGAGGGTGTGAATCTTAATGGCCCCCTTATGCTCCCGGAACTCAGCTCATGGGAACAGCGACAAACACAGGTCAATGGTCGAAGAATCCAGCGCTTTTATCGACTCAGAGAACTCATCCTTGCCATAAAGCTTTTGACCATGAGCGATCAATACCATGGCCAGATCCTGATAGATTTGCCAGGGCCGATTGGCATTAGCATAAGACAGGGTGCTCAGGGGTACATTGGTTCTGATGCCCATATGGTAGCGACGAGAACCCAGAGCGTTGAGGGTGGAGGCCAGATCCCGAAGGCTGATGTGGTACCCTAAAGCAGGACACCTGAAATAACCAACAGAAGCGGTATCTTGGAATACCACAAAAAAACAGGTGTCTGAAATGAAAGAAAACAAACCTCGCAGAACCTACCCCATTGAATTCAAGCAACAAGCGGTTCCGCTCGTTCGGCACACGGCGTTTGAAACCCCTTCTGGAAGATTTGGGAGAAATCATCTCCCGCAAAAGACTTCGGCGATTGATGCGCGAGTACGACATCAAAGCCATCACGAAACGGGCATATCGACCCAGAACGACTGATTCGCGTCACGATCTACCCATTGCTCCCAACCGGCTTGATCGGGACTTTACGGCCCCGGCGGCCAATCGGGTTTGGTGCGGCGACATAACCTATTTGAGATGCGGTTCGGGTTTTGTATATCTGGCCGTGGTTTTGGATCTGTATTCACGCAAAATTATCGGATGGTCGGTGAGTCGGCGCATGCATACCAGGCTGGTCAATAATGCTTTGAAGATGGCACTGGCCATGAGAGGCCGGCCAACCGGGGTGATTTTTCACTCGGACCGGGGCAGTCAATATGCCAGTAGCGAATACCGGAAGTTATTGGTGGATAATAAACTGGTTGCCAGTATGTCACGGAAAGGAGATTGCTGGGACAACAGTCCAGTGGAGAGCTTCTTTACTTCGTTGAAGAAAGAGTCGTATCTGCATGCCTTGATGAATTATCATCAAATTCGCAACGAGATATTTGAATACATTGCTGTATTTTATAACCGGCAACGACCTCATTCCTGGATGGATGGCAGTAGTCCGGAAAATTTTGAAATCAAACTCCAACCCTTAAACAAATGTGCTTAACCGGGTGTCCTGTTTTTGGGGTCCACTCCAGGCTGTCTCGAAAAGTAAGTTGCCCAAAGCACATACAAAGGAATTGATCCCGGCACGTGAGTTTTTGTGCACGGTAATCTCCTTTGTATTGCTCAACTATTTTTCGAAATTCATATTTGGGAACAACATCCATAAGCTGTGCAAAAATGGTTCGGCCAGTGTACATGATAGCATATATCGATCCAGGATTAAACTGCGTAGACACTGGCAAGCTACGAGTTGAAGTCGATAAAAATTTCAACAGAATCTATTCCATTGTATCACATTGATTTACAGAAACACATAACCGCCTTAATTGGACACTACTGATTCAATAATTCAAATACCTTAACCCGAAGTTAAAATTTTACTCAAAAAAAATATTGAACGAATTGGTTATTCTGTCTTATTATAAATCCATTAAACTGAAGCCCAAAATTGTTTTTTTCAATTTTGATTTGTTTCAAAGTAATTAAGATTGGCAATTAATCTCTATGATTTTTCAAACCGTTGACTGGGTAGTACTGGTCCTTTTTTTTGTTATTTTAGTATCAATCGGTTATTTGGCCTCTTATCAGGCCGGTAAAAGTACCACCAACTTTTTCCTATCAGGGCGAAATATGCCATGGTGGCTGTTGGGTGTATCCATGGTGGCAACCACTTTCTCAGCCGATACTCCTAATCTGGTAACCGACATGGTTCGCACTGGTGGCGTTGCAGCCAATTGGCAGTGGTGGGCTTTTCTGCTTACAGGCATGCTCACAGTTTTTGTATATGCCAAATTGTGGAACCGATCACAAGTAATGACAGATCTTGAGTTCTATGAATTGCGCTATAGCGGAAAAATGGCCGCTTTTCTCCGGGGATTCAGGGCGGTGTATCTGGGCTTCTTTTTTAATGTAATGGTGCTTGCTACGGTATCGCTGGCATTCATCAAGATTTCAGCGGTGATGCTCGGACTGCAACCTGCTCCCGCCCTGATTGTCGCCGCAATAATTGTCGTATTCTATAGCGGGCTTGGTGGTCTCAAATCTATACTCTGGACGGACTTGTTTCAGTTTTCGTTTGCACTGTTCGGAGCAGTAGTAGCTGCAGTCTATGTGGTCAGATCTCCGGAAATTGGCGGCTTAACCAATCTGTTCACACATCCCAATGTACAAGACAACCTGTCATTTGTTCCAAGTATTTCGCAACCCGAACTGTTTGTCAGCATTTTTTTAATACCACTTGCCGTACAATGGTGGTCTGTATGGTATCCGGGTGCGGAACCTGGCGGCGGTGGATATATTGCCCAACGCATGCTATCTGCTAAAAACGAACGTCATGCTGTAGGTGCCACACTGATGTTCAACTTTTTCCATTATGCTTTAAGACCATGGCCATGGATCATTGTAGCCTTAGGGTCCCTGATTGTCTATCCCGATATTGCTTCGATGGCGAGGGAATACCCTGATGTTCCGTCTCACTACATGCAGCACGATTTTGCCTATCCTGCAATGTTACGTGAATTTCTGCCCCCTGGCCTGCTGGGTCTGGTAGTAGCATCACTTATAGCTGCATATATGTCGACCACAGCATCGCATATCAACTGGGGTTCATCTTATTTGGTGAATGACTTTTACGCACGCTTTTACAATCCCGATGCTACTGAACGCCAAAAGGTGCGTTTTGGCAGATTTTCAACTATTAGTCTGATGTTCTTTGCCCTTATTCTGGCACTGACATTGCAAAGTGCTCTTCAAGCCTTTCAGTACATTTTGATGATCGGTGCGGGAACCGGACTTATCTACATTCTTCGTTGGTTCTGGTGGCGAATTAATGCTTTTTCGGAGATTGCGGCTATGATTGCAGCCGGAACGTTTTCTTTGATGTTCATCATAGTAGAAAATTTCGTCCTTGTACAACATAACAGCGGTGATGTTGAACTGTTTGGTTTGGTTACTTCCATGAGTTATTGGAATGTGATCAAGCTGCTGGGCACCGTAACCTTGACTTCACTGACCTGGATTATCGTCACTTTTTTGACCAAACCTGTCGACGAGGAAACTCTGAGAAAATTTTATACAAAAATTAAACCTGGCGGCCCTGGTTGGAAACATGTCGTGGAGCGTGCCAAGGCTGATAATGTAGAGCTAACTAAAGAAGAAAATTTACGATGGGACGTACCCACTGGCATTTTATGCATGATACTGGGCACGATTTCCATATACAGCATGCTATTTACAATTGGTAATTTACTGTACGGAAATTTGCTTCCAGCTCTTTTTCTGGCAATAACTGCCATATTATCCGCATTATTGCTCACCCGCTACTGGAATAGGCTCCGCATGAAATAAATCCAAAGCACTGAGCAATAATTGATAGTACACAAACTCTATGAAACCTGAACTGATCATATTAGCAGCTGGTCTGGCATCACGGTATGGCAGTCAGAAGCAGACTGAAACGGTCGGCCCCTCTGGCGAGGCCATTCTAGACTATTCCTTATATGATGCCATACGTGCTGGATTTGGCAAAGTTATATTCATAATCCGTAAGGAAATGGAGGATTCTTTCCGTAAAAATTTTGTCAGTCGTTTCGCAGACCGCATTGAAACAGTTTGTGTACTACAAGATTCATCCGATTTACCCGATGGCTTTCCTGCTACGCCACTTCGACAAAAACCATGGGGCACAGCACATGCACTTTTAGCTGCACGTAAAGAAGTCAAAGCTCCGTTTTGCGTTATCAATGCCGATGATTTTTACGGTAGGGAAGCTTATGATACCATGCATAGATTTTTAATATCAGATGCAACCGATCATTTATATGCCATGATCGGTTACCAGTTGTCCAACACAATATCACAATATGGCAGTAACTCGCGTGGAATTTGCGATGTGGATAATGACGGATATTTACGGTCGGTAACAGAGCTGACCCAAATCATACGAAGCAACGGCCGTATAATTGGTAAATATGAAAATAACCGGATGGAGCTGCCGAAAGATACCATAGTATCCATGAATATGTGGGGCTTCACTCCTTACATATTTACATATATTCATGAGCAGTTTCGCGCTTTTCTGAAAAATAATATTAACGATCCCAAAGCCGAATTCTATATTCCAACCGTGATCGACCGTATTATTGCAAGCAGAAAAGCACAAGTCAAAGTACTTCGCTGTAAATCCCCCTGGTTTGGAATCACGTATCGGGATGATCTTGAGTGGGTTCGTACTTCCGTACAAAAAAAAGTAGATGCCGGTGAATATCCATCCAATCTTTGGGGTAACCTGTAATTATTCTTTATACACATGAATAAATCATGCATCCCCTCTATTTTTGATCAATTTGCAACCGGTGAAACACTAGAAGATTATGAACCTTTCGGATCAGGACATATTCATCAAACATGGTTAATCCGTTCCAGTGGTGATCATCGTCCCGATTACGTGCTTCAAAAGATAAATCAAAAGATTTTTTCATCGGTGGACGGTATGATGAGTAATATCCAAAAGGTTACAAATCATATCCGGGAAAAATCGACTACTTTGGACAAAAACTGTTGCGATGACCGTGTATTGAAAGTAATTCCGACCCGTGTGGGTAATAGCTACTTGACTGACTCCAGTGGAGAACACTGGCGGTTATATTTAAAAGTAGAATCCGGCATCAGTTACGATTTAGTGCCCAACGAAAAAGTGGCCTATGAAGCAGGGAAAGCCTTCGGTCAATTTATTACGGATCTGGAAGATTTTCCATATGACGAGTTAGAGATTGTTATTCCTGACTTCCACTCAGTGGAGTGGCGATATGAACAACTCTCCGATGCATTGAAACAGAACCTGGCAGGACGAAGAGACAAGGTCGACCCGGAAATCACATTTGCCCGCGATCAGATCAAGCGAATGGTGGTTGTTCCCAGGTTGGTTCAACAAGGGTTATTGCCTGAAAGGGTAACCCATAACGATACCAAATTGAACAACATACTTTTTGATCAGAATGACAAAGCAAAATGTGTGATAGACCTGGATACTGTTATGCCGGGTCTGGTACTCTACGATTTTGGTGATCTTATCCGTACGGCGGCAAATACAGCCCAGGAAGATGAAGCCGATCTGGAACAAGTTCAAATCAATTTTCCGGTTTATGAGGCGATCACTTCAGGTTTTTTTGAGAGTACTCGAAAAATACTGACTCCTGAAGAGGCAGATATTTTAGCTTTGGCGGGCCCATTTATGGCCTATTTGATGGGGATCCGTTTTCTGGCTGATTATCTTAATGGTGACCAGTATTATCACATCGACGACCCCGAGCAAAATCTTAGACGCTGCAGGACGCAGTTTCGCTTCATAGAGCACTTGTTACATGAGGAATCGGAATGTCGGAAACTGATTCAAAACTATTATTCAAATGTCACCCAAAAAGGAAGTTCATTCACTAAATGACACGCGCTCAATGACTCCGCGGAAAACGCCTTCATCAATAACCTCTCCGACTTCATCTCTAATATCCTGTTCCTGCACGACAACCCTTTTGACAAGGCCGTTGGATTCAAAATAGGAGGTCATGTTAAATTCGGATCCATTGAGATAATTGGTCGTCTCAATCACATAGGTATCATACTGGTTATCGTTAATTTCGATGACTTTCTGACCGGTGATCTCGCTTTTACTCAGGAACGGATCGGTGAACGAAGTCCATTTTCTCCCGATGTGAAACCTCACAGGGTGTACCCGTCTGGGGTCCGACCGAAGCGAGAGCTCCTCGTCCTCATTATCCTCAAGATGGAAATCTCCGGTGATCATTCTCACCGGACTGAATTTTTCAAGCAGGTGTGAAATGTTGGCCCGTGGGATTTTTTTGCTTAATTCCGCGATTTTTGGTTGTGCCAGTGAGCCCAAGGGCGGACGGGAATAAACATATTCGGTAAAAAATAGCTCATCATAATGATACCAGACACTGCCGTGAAAGGTACCGGATACTTCCTGTTCCAGGGTCATTTCCATTTTTATGAGGTCGGTCAGCAGCGTATCCCCGATTTCAAGATGATCGTCTGCTTTTGTAACAACCGTTTCGGTTAATTCGGTATACAGCTTTTCATATTCTGTGGAATCTGCCGGACGGAAGTAGGACCTGCTTTCGTAAAGCGAGGTCTGCCCTTCCTGATAATTGACAAAAGGCACACTGCCGTCCCTGTCGCTTGAAAAAATGTTACATCCGGCAACCGCAAGCAGCAGAATTAATGGTACAGACAGTTTTTTCATGTGTTTATAATTTGTGATTCTGACGTCACATGTAGTACCCATGTTGGCTATAATCATGCTCCTGTGTGACGGTAAGCCGCCATGGGCATTTCATCTGTTTAAAATTTTTGATTCATATGGTCAGATGAACCGAAGGTCACGAAGTGAAATGCCATGACCGTATTTAATCATACGCCTGTTTGTCCGGGCGCCAGCCCGGTCATGGACATTTCATAGCATCCTCAGCTTTAATCATAGCTTTCAATTCAATTTAGCGATCCTGCACGCAAGAAAAAAGTCCGGTAATGCCCGACCTACTTCCTCCGTTCCCAGATTCCCATCAGCAGGATCAGAAAAACGGTGCTCGTTCCCAGTCCCCACCCCACCACTATGGCCAGGGTTTGCCAGAAACCGTCCCCCTCCAGCAACATGAGCGGCAGGAGTCCGGCCAGTGTGGTACAGGAGGTGATGAGTACCGGTCGGATTTTCTCCCGGTAGACGTTGAACCAGCTCCGTATGCCATGCACCCCGAGCAGCCGCATCTTCTGCTTGCCGTGCATCAGCAGGATGGCGTTGTTCACCACCACGCCCATCACCAGCAACGCCCCGGCCATCGCGCTGCGGTCAAATGGCAGTTCATGGAAAAGCGATCCGGCCATGATTCCGATACCGCCGAGCGGGATTGCCAGCAGGATGATCAGCGGGTCGCGCCACCGCTCCAGCAGCGCCGAGATGATCATCCAGACGCTCAGCATGGCCATCAGGAAGATGAGCAGCAGGCTGCGGTCCTCATCCTCCCCGAACCAGCCCTGATGGCCGGTCGTGACCGACATTCCGGGAGGTACGGGGAACGTCCCGACGACCTCTTCGGCAACGGATTGTGCAAGCCGATGCGGACCGAGAAAGTCGAACGCCACCACCCTGGTGTACATCTGATCTTCCCGACGGATCTGCGGCAACGTCCGTTCCTGTGTCAGCTCCCCGATATCGGCCAGCGTAAACACCGTCGATCCTGTCAGCCGGGGTGCATGCAGAAAATCCTCCACATACTCGCGGTCACGGAGGTTCCGGGCGATCAGGTACATCTGCGTACCGCCGAATTCGATCCGCCCATACGGCGAATGCTCCCGGTTGATATCCAGCTGCACGGCGTTCAGCACCGCCGGACGGTCCAGCCCCCGCCTGGTCATCCGGTCGTCGTCTGGGCGCAGCACATACTGGTAAAGATCACCCCGCCAGAACCTTTCTGACTGATTGATATCCACATCCTCCACCCGCCGGTGCCGCATCAGCCGCCGCCGAAGCTCCTCAGCCGACGCCTCCAGCTGGTCATACGAGTAGCCGGTCAGCGTGATCCGGTGCTGCATCCGCCCTCCGCCGAATCCGGTGCCGAATGACTCCCCAAAGCCGCGAACCGATATCCTCGTATTGCCGGTCCGCGCCGCCAGATACGATGCCTGCCCGAACAGACGGAACGGATCCGGCCGGTCGAGGTACTCCTCCTTGAAATGGATTTCCAGCCGTCCGAACGCCCCCTGCTCGTTGACCTGCGACTCGTAATAGGTGACGGCATGCTCAAACGATCCGGTCAGCGCCTCAAACTGCCGGATGATCTTGTCGATCTCCTCAAACGGGGTACCGACCGGCGGCTGCACTGTGACAATCACATGATCATATTCCGGCCACCCGGCCCAGCCTTCCCCGAAACGGACTCCGCGATGGAACCGGTATCCGATCCCCCCGAGATAGCGGTTAATCACTTCCTCGTTATCAAAATAGAGCTGCGACCACTCATACAACCGCCCCGGCTCGTCCTCATCATCGCCCCGCTCCGGCTCGGGGATGAGATAGAGCGGCACGCCGATCAGCAGCACCATGGCCGGATAAATCAGCCAGCGCAGCCTGTGGCGCCAGGTGAAGAATCCGAGCAGAATGCGGGTCCGGCCGACCCGTTTTTTCCGGGGGGATGGGTCCTGCGACCGGAAAGAGAACCGGAGGCGGGATGCAAGTTTCGACCAAAGCGTGCGGGGGGATGGGGATTGTGCACCGGGCATCCGCACAAGCCAGATCAGGGCGTAAGGTATCCAGGTGAGCGAAATCAGCACCGAGGCGAGCAGCGTCAGCGTGAGCGCCATGCCCAGCGGCATCAGGAACATCCGCACCTCCTCCATCGCAAAAAGCAGGGGGACAAAGATGCCGACGGTGGTGAGGGTACTGCCGATGACCGGGACCAGCACATGGGGCAGATGGCGGCGGACATGCTCAATGCGCGCCTGCCGGGCAAGCGGGAGCCGCGGATTGATGTGCTCGAACACCACCACCGCGTTGTCGATGATCATCCCGAGGGCGATGGTGAGTCCGGCCAGCGTAATTACATTGATGGTATAGCCCAGAATGTGCAGCATGATCACTGAAAGCAGCAGCGAAAAGAGGATGCTGCCGAGAATGACCAGCGGGGCGCGGACTTTTCGGATGAACAGCAGCAGCACGAGGAACACGGCAAGCAGGCTGAACATCGCCTGGCGTTCCAGTGCGGCGAGCTCTTCGCGCAGGTCCTCGGTGGCGTCGCGTTCGATCTGCAGATGGATGTCGGACGGGAACGCGGCTTCGATTTCATCCATCCGGGCCATCACCGTTTCGGCCAGATCAAGTGCATCCACGCCGGTTTCGCGCTCGAAGCGGATGGTGAGCGCCGGGTTTCCGTTGATACGCCTGGCGGTGCGCTCGGGATAATCGCCTACCGTCACCCGGGCGATATCGCCCAGCGAAATCTGCCGTTCGCTGTCCGGAAGACGGACCGGCATGGCGGTGATGTCGGATGTACCTTCAAACATCGGGGGTACCATCAGGCTGTACCGCATCCCGGCGTGTTCGCGGTATCCGGCCGACCGCCATGAAAGCCGTTCATTGACCTGCCGCATCACATCGGTGGTGCTGATGCCCAGCCGTTCGGCGGCCGGCACGTCGAAGTCGACCAGCAGTGCGGGGTCGCGCACCCCTTCAAGCTCCACCCCCGCGACGCCGCGAATCCCGAGCATCGGCAGCTTGATGTTGCGCCGGGTGAACTCCAGCAGCTCGTTCGGCTCCCGCTCACCGCTGTTGATCGAGTAAATCAGAAAGGTCTGCATTTCCTGAAGTTCCTCCGGAACCCGGTGACTCACCCTGCCGGGCTGCACCGACGGCGGCAGGCTCTCCTCCAGCACGCGCAGATACTCCTGCAGCTCCACGCTGCGGAATTCGACCGGGGCGTGTTTGTGGAAATAGACGGTCACAAAGGAGCGTCCCTCGTTGCTGACCGATGTCACCCGCTCTACATCCCGAAGCCGGCGAACCTGCTGCTCCACGCGGCGAGTGATCTCCTGCTCGACTACCTCAGGTGAGGTCCGGCTCCACTGGTAGCTCACCGTGATGCTCGGCATCTGCACGCCGGGCGACATCTCCACCGGAATCCGCTGCCACACCATAATTCCGACGGCCACCACCGCAAGGTAGAACATCGAAATCAGGTATTTTCGCCGGAAGAGTTCTTTCATGGAAATTCAGCGGTGACGTAATCCAAATTATCAAAACCGGAATCTCGGATTCACCTTCTGCATGTGGCTGATGGCGAAATGCTGATCAACAGCCAGGGTGTCTCCGGGGGTAATTTCCTCATCGTTGATCACCACCCATTCGGATGTGACCGCGACGGGATCGATGTAAATCCATTCGACCTCATCGCCGTTGAGCCGGAAGACGAGCGGACGATCGTCGCGCGTCAGCTTTGCGGCACGCGGTATCCGGGAGCGCCCCTCGACCGATTCGATGAGCACCCGCCCGTCAACCGTCATCCCCCCGCGCAGGCGGCCTTCCGGATTGTCGAACAGCGCCACCACCTGTCCGGTCTTGCTTTCGTCATCCACAACCGGCGAGACCGCCTCCACAACACCGGAAGCCCGGTAGCCGAATCCGGTCTCAAGCTCAACCGTCATGCCCTCGTCGACATCCGCCAGCTCGCTCTCCAGCATGTCGAACCTTACGCGCACCTGCGACTGATCTACCAGGCGGCCCAGCTCGGTTCCGGCCGACAGATATTGCCCGCGCGTGAAATTCTCCCTTGTGTGGATCTGTCCGTCGAACGGGGCCACGAGGGAGGTGTAACTGAGGTCCAGCTCCGCCCGGCGGACCTGAACCATCGCTTCGGAATATCCGTGCACGTTGCGCAGAAACCGGTCCATCTCATCCGGAAGCGCCTCCGAACCAGCGTCACGCAGGCGCTGGTTGCGCTCGATCTGATATTCGGAGGAGGCTTTTTCAAGTGCGTTTTGCGCATCCTCCAGCGCCATCTGCCACTCGCGATCGTCCAGTGCGAGGATGGTGTCGCCCCCGGCAACACGCCTGCCGTCCCGGATCACGTTGGATTCGATGAACCCGGCCAGGCGGTTGTACAGTTTGATCTCGCGGAGCGGCTCCACGGTGCCCTGCGTTTCGATGTGATGATACAGGGGCTGATCATCGGCACGGTCGAAGATGACAACCGGCCGGACCTCCTCCCGTTCGGTGCTTCGGGTCCCGGCCTCCTCCCCGCCGTTATCATCGGAACAGGCCGCGGCAAATCCGCCGAAAACCAGGCTCAGGATGAGTAGTGGTGCCGTGTAAGGACGGCTGCCGGATAAATGGGCTAATGCAATCATTATTTTACTATTTCAAGTGGCAGTTTAGTCACATGCCAGATTTATTAGATAGAATGTTCATAAAATGGCAGATTCATCAAAGTTCATCAGTCATTTCTTCTCATGGCATCAAGATCTCCGGTCCAGCTGACTTTTCCTTTGAGCTCCCGGATATCCCCCTGCTTTTTGCGTTCGATCCACCGGAAAACCATCGGCACGAGGAAGAGCGTGAGCAGCGTGCTGGTCACCATCCCGCCCATCAGGGCAAGGGCCAGCGACTGCCGGAATTCGTATCCATCCCCGATCGGGATGATCATGGGCAGCAGTCCGAGCAGCGTGGTCATCGTGGTCATCACGACCGGACGAAACCGGTGCCGCCCCGCCAGATGCACAGCCTCGTCGAGGTTGCCGGTGTCCTGGAAGTAGCGCCGCATGAAATCGACCTTGAGGATGGCGTCGTTGACGGCGATCCCGGTGAGCACCAGAATCCCCATGAACGACAGGATGTTGAGGCTGAGCCCGGCCGGCCAGAGCACCAGCAGCGATCCGATCCACGCGAACGGCACCCCGAGCATGATGATCAGCGGGTATTTCATGTTCTCGTACTGCACGGTGAGGATGACGTAGATCAGAATCACGCTGATGAGCAGCAGACGCGCCATATCGCGGAGCAGCGACTCCACCTGGATGGCGGTGCCCGAGAGATGCACATCCACGCCGGTCTCCATCCGGAACGCCTCCACCACTTCGCGGAAATCGCCGCGCTGCCACCACCACGATGCCAGTCCGATGTTGCTGAGGTAACTGATGACCGGGGTCTGGTCGATACGCTCAATCTGCTCCGGCTCGCCCACATGTTCGATGGTCGCCAGCTCGGATAGGCGCACCATGCGGCCGCGGCTGGGCAGGCGCATTTCGGCGGGATCGAAGTGGGCGCTGACCTGCTGATAGAGCCTGATATCGATGTTTTCATCCTCCTGCATCCACTCGGTGATCATCGCGCCGCGGGCGGCGGATTCAAGAAACGAGATCACCTCCGGCTCGGTGATGCCGTAGCGCAGCAGGCGGTCCGGACGAAAATGCAGGTGCCAGGTCTCTACCTCTTCGGTGTGCTGCAGGTCGAGCTGCCAGTCCGGATTGCGCTCGGACAGCATCCCGCGCAGACGCTCGGCTCCGGCGGCCCCTGCTCGACGATCTTGCCCGGCCACGTGGACTACTACCGGGGCGGCCTGGCGTCCGAGCACATTTTCGAAGAGCGGCAGCGCCTCCAGCTCCTCGATGCGCCAGTGCGGCTGGTTCTGCCGGAGGGTTTCGATTTGGGAGCGGATGCGTCCGGCCGCGCGAGGATCGTTCAGCGGAATTTCGATGACAAAGCGGTTGAGTCCCTCATCCGCCAGCCGGGCGATGTTGGTGTCGTCGGTGTAGCCGCCGAGCGTCAGGATGGGCCCCACCGCCGGACTCGTCCCCCCATCATCCGGGTTCGTCGCGCCTGTATAAGGATTCAACCCCGCAGCATTATGGATGGATGCGGTGAACGTGCGCGCCGCCTCCTCAGTGCTGCGAAGCGCGGTATTGCCGGGCATGGTGACCCGGTAGCGCAGCCGCTGCTCCTCCCCTTGCGGGATAAGCTCTTTCGGCACATAGAGAAAAGCGACTACTGCGAGGGCCATCGCGAGCAGGAAAAGCGCGATGACAAGCACCGGCCGGCGGATACTGGCGAGCAGCAGCTTTTCGTAGCGGGCCTGGGTGCGGTCCATTGCGCGGGTGAATATCGTGCTCCGGTCTTCGGGGAGGTCCGCGGGTGTTGTTTCGGGGGGATGGGGCCGGCGGCCGGATTCGGCATCCGCGATCCTTTTGTGCTTTCTGCGCTTCTGAACCTGAAGCACCAGCACCGGCAGAATCAGCAGCGCCACCAGCAGCGAGGATAGCAGCGCGATGGAGAGTGTCAGGGCCTGGTCCCGGAAAAACGCGCCCTCGAATCCGCCGAGGAAGACCAGCGGCAGAAAGACGGAGATGGTGGTCAGGGTGGATGCGGTCACCGCCAAGGCGATCTCGCGGGTGCCTTTGCCGGCCGCATCGAAGAGCGGGAGTCCGGATTTCCGGTGACGGTTGATATTTTCCAGCACCACGATGGCGTTGTCGACCAGCAACCCGATGCCGAGGGTGAGTCCGCTCAGCGAGATGATGTTGAGCTGAATCCCGGACAGGTACATCACAAAAAAGGTCAGCATGATGCTAACGGGGATGGCGATGCCGATGGTGAGCGGACTGCGCGGGTCGTTCAGGAAGAAAAAGAGCACAAAAAAGGCGAGGATGCCGCCGAGCAGCAGGGTCTGGAGCAGATTGTTGATCGAGGCTTCGATGAAGGTGGCGTTTTCGCTGAGCACGTCGATGGAGATGCCGGGAAATTGCTCGCGCAACTCATCGAGGACCGGGGTCATCAGATGGAACACCTGCACGAGGTTACTGTCGAAATCCTTTTTCACCAGGACGGAAAGGACCGGGCGGCCATCCACCATGGAAAATGAGACCGGATCGCGCTCATCCATGTGAACCTCCGCGACATCTTGCAGCCGCAGGATACGCTCTCCGCCGATGGTCTTGAGCGGCAGGCGGCGGAGCTGTTCGACCGAGGTGATACGGCTTTCGATTTTCAGCGAGTAGCGGTACCAGCCGTCGCGCAGCTCCCCGGATGGAGAAAACTCGTTGGCCTCGCGGACCCGTGCCTGGATTTCGGCGGTGGAGAGGTCGTAGCGATCCGCCAGGTGGGGCTGATACCGGATGTGCACCTCGGGGGTGACGGCACCGACGACGACAGCCTGGGCGATGCCGTGCTCCTGCTCGAGCCGGCGCGTGAGCACGCGATCGGCCCACTGTTTAAGCTCCAGCCGCTCATCGTAGCCGGGGTCGGGGTTATCGCGCAGCTGAATCCCGAGGATGGCCACCGGTTCATCACCGGGATCGGAGTAGACCAGCTGCGGGCGTTCGGCCTGCTGCGGGAGGCTGAACCGGACCTGATCGAGCCGTTCGCGGGCATTGAGAAACGCCAGATCCATATTGTGTCCCCACTCAAACTCAAGGGAGACAAAGCCGATTCCCTGCCGGGCGAAGCTTTGGGACCGCCGGAGTCCGGGCAACGTACCCAGCGCCGCTTCCAGCTGCTCATTGATACGCGTCTCCACCTCACTTGCCGAAGCCCCCGGCCACTCGGTGCGGACCATGAGCGAAGGTACGTCCACATCCGGAAGTAAATCCACTGAAAGCTCCTGCAAGGCGATATATCCGAAGATAAACGTCGCCAGGACGAGCATAATGGCGGTTATAGGGCGTTTAAGGAGCAATTTTTCGCTATGATATCACAGTTGGCAAAGATTATCCCGGATGGACATATGTCAAATTTGATTCCTGTAGTATAGATAGAAAATCGGGCTTTACTTGCTGTACCAGATTACAAAATATAATCATGAAACTCACAGGGTTTTGGGAAACTACCGGGTTTTGTCCATAATTCTGATACTTCCCCACCATGCTGTGTCTGAAGTAGAAAAAAGTCTTTTCAATTTCAAATAGGTGACTTCTGGAAGAGCCTTGATTCAGCTCAGTTCTCAGTTCTCAAAATTTCGTCTTTCATCATTATAACCTGCTTCCGATCTTTTTTCGATTTACCGACCAGGCTATAATTCTTGCCCGACCGATTAAATATTCTTCCGGAATCGAACCCCATGTCCGGCTATCAGCGCTTAAACCAGGATTATCACCGCTCATAAAATAAAAATTTTGTCTGAAGGTATATGATTTTATTTCTTTGCTGAATGACTCTTCGTTAACTCTTGCACCATCTCTTTTGATCATAGGCAGCCATTTATCGATATTTGAAGAATCGATTTTAACCGTCATGTTTTTTTGGGGGACGATTATTTTCTTCTTCTGTTCGTCGGTGACTGGCAGGTTTATTTTATGTTTTGTGTAAATCCGGTTCTGAAACAACCATAAGGTGTCGCCGGGCAAACCAATACAGCGTTTAACGAGAGTCATTTTAAAAGATGGGTGGTGAGCCGGGCTTAAAGGGGATTTAAATACTACAACATCATCTCGTTTGACTGAAAAAGGCCCTTTAATCGAATAATAAGGAAAAGGAATATTGGTCAGCGGATAAAATTCCGGTGTGCGGATTCGGTAAGACATTTTGGAGACAACTAAAAAATCCCCGGCTTTTATTGTTGGGTGCATGGAAACTGTCGGCACGGTATACACAGAGAAAACAACACTTTTTAAAACCCAAGCTAAAAGGTAAATCGTTAAAATATAACAAAACCAGTAAAGCGTTTTTATTCCGTAATGCCAAGTTAGGTCAAGGTAGTTGGGAAAATGCTTCAAGTAGTTCGGGATAAGGATTGATATTTTTCGTTCGCAGCGGAAATAGCCTGGATATTACCATGATTTCAAAATGAAGATGCGGAGGTGTTGAAACGGCATTACCGGTATTGCCAACAAAGCCGATAGTTTGGCCTTGTGAAACAGGCTGGCCTCTTTCAAAATCAAGATAGGATTGAAGATGGGCATAGTAATAAATCCGCCGATCATCTCCCAGTATCCTGACTATATTTCCACCCAGAGTGTTGCGTCCGGAAATCAAAATTACACCATCGATAGCACTAACAACAGTTGTGCCTCTCGATGCGAAAAGATCAATACCTTGATGGGTTCTGTCTCCCTGTCTTGGCGCTCCCCAGGTATTTTCAATATTTTCTTTCACCAGATCAGAAACCGGGATGATAATATCTGATGCATAATTATTTGCCGAAAGATTTCTGTATATAATAATCCACTCCGCAGGAATGAAAACATAAGAGATCAGCAAAAAAACTGATAAGTATAACACTGTATTTTTACCATATTTTTTTATCATCTCATTGGCTTGCCTCTGGCTGTGAATTATTAATAAAATCAGACATTTCTTCCTTGATTTCCCTTGCCGCTGTCGTCGGTACTTTTTCTTCCATCCGGATGATTTGTGAAGCAAGTTGTACGGCATTTTCCTGTTCACCGGCTTTTTCCGGGTCAATTGCAATTGTTGGGGAGAAAGTTGAATCAAGCATATAGTTTGGAAAGGCGGAACAGAAAGAATTCGGTATCTGTCACACCACGTTGAATGGCACGAAACAGTTTCACTTTGGCATTGAAA